>JAVXWV010000371.1:0-8001 GCA_032230775.1 Mycobacterium sp.
TAGCTGACGATCACCATTGGTGCTAATGTCGCGTCGTGGTTGATGAACGACCGGGGATCCGGGAGCTTGACCAGCGGATTCCGTTCCTGCTGTCGCAGCTCGGCAGCTATGTGTCCGACGATTTCAAGCGCCGGCTGGCCCCACTCCATGCGCAGCCGCGCACGAATGCGGTGCTGGTTGCGCTGGCGGGCACCGATGGCCAGTCGCAGCGGCAGCTGTCGGCCCGGCTTGGCCTGCACCGCAACGTGATGGTCAGCCTGATCGACACCCTCGAGGAGCAGGGCCTCGTCCAGCGCAAGCCTCACCCCGACGACCGTCGGGCATTCGCGGTCACCCTGACCGACAAGGCGCGTGAGCTGCTACCCGCCCTCGACGAACAGTCCCACGCCATGGAGGACGAGGTGACCTCGGTGTTGACAGCCGACGAGCGAGCCGCACTGCTGGACATGCTGCAGCGGGTGTCCGCGAGCCTCGGGCTGAGCCCGGGTGTGCACCCCCGGCTGGGGGAGGCGACCCCACTAAACTCGCCGACATGACCGTCGCGCCCACCGCCGAACTGCTCGACTACGACGACGTCGTAGCCCGCTATGAACCCGTACTGGGCCTCGAGGTGCACGTCGAGCTGTCGACCGCGACCAAGATGTTCTGCGGCTGTGCCAACAAGTTCGGTGCCGAACCCAACACCCACGTGTGCCCGGTCTGCCTCGGCCTGCCCGGTTCGTTGCCGGTGCTCAATCAGGTCGCGGTCGAGTCGGCGATCCGCATCGGGCTTGCGCTCAACTGCGACATCGCCCCGTGGGGGCGGTTCGCCAGGAAGAACTACTTCTATCCCGATCAGCCGAAGAACTACCAGATCAGCCAGTACGACGAGCCAATCGCGATCAACGGCTACCTCGATGTGCCGCTGGACGACGGCTCCACATGGCGGGTGGAGATCGAGCGCGCCCACATGGAGGAGGACACCGGCAAACTCACGCACCTTGGCAGCGACACCGGCCGCATCGAGGGTGCGACGACTTCGCTGCTCGACTACAACCGTGCGGGCGTGCCGCTGATCGAGATTGTCACCAAGCCCATCGAAGGCACGGGCGAACGCGCACCGGAGATCGCCCGGGCGTACGTGACCGCATTGCGGGACCTGTTGCGCGCGTTGGCCGTCTCCGATGTCCGGATGGATCAGGGCTCGATGCGGTGCGACGTCAACCTGTCGCTGAAACCGAACGGTCAGACGGAGTTCGGCACCCGCACCGAAACCAAGAACGTCAACTCGCTGAAAAGTGTTGAGGTGGCGGTCCGTTACGAGATGCGCCGCCAGGCCGCGGTGCTGGACGCCGGTGGCAAGGTGCACCAGGAAACCCGGCACTTCCACGAGGACGGCTACACCTCACCGGGCCGAAGCAAGGAGACCGCGGAGGACTACCGCTACTTCCCCGAACCTGATCTGGAACCGGTGGCTCCGAGCGCCGAGCTGGTCGACCGGCTGCGCACCACCATTCCCGAGCTACCGTGGCTGAGCCGCAAGCGAATTCAGGACGACTGGGGCATCTCCGACGAGGTGATGCGCGACCTGCGCAACATCGGCGCGATCGACCTGATCTCGGCCACCGTGGAGCAGGGCGCGTCCAGTGAGTCCGCGCGCGCCTGGTGGGGAAACTTCCTGGTGCAGAAGGCTAACGAGGGTGGAGTGGAGGTGTCCGCTCTGCCGATCACGCCGAAGCAGGTGGCGGCGGTGGTCAAGCTCGTCGACGACGGCAAGCTGTCCAACAAGCTGGCGCGTCAGGTCGTCGAGGGCGTGCTCGCCGGCGAGGGCGAGCCCGAGCAGGTGATGACCGATCGCGGGCTGGTCATGGTGCGCGACGACTCGCTGATCCAGGCAGTCGTCGACGAGGCGTTGGCAGCCAATCCCGATGTGGCAGAGAAGATCCGCGGCGGCAAGGTGGCTGCGGCTGGCGCGATTGTCGGCGCGGTGATGAAGGCCACCAAGGGTCAGGCCGACGCCGCACGCGTGCGGGAATTGGTACTGGCCGCTTGCAGCTAGCCAGGATCAGGCCGGTCGGCCCAGCAGTCGTCGCTCGACAACGTCAGCGCCGCGGGCCACGCCTCCTGTCGCGCCGAACCCGTCCGCGACGCGCCGGGCGCCCGATGCCATCGACATCGCTTCCTGCACCTTCGTTTTCAACCTGTCGACCGTGAGCTTCTTGGCCGGCAGGCGTGTCCCACTGCCAGAGACCTCAACACGCCGCGCGACCTCGAACTGATCACGGCCGTGCGGCACGACGCAAACGGGAACGCCCCGGGAAAGCGCCTTCTGAGTGACACCCATTCCGCCATGAGTGATCGCGCAGACAGCGCGGTCCAGCACCTTCCCGTGTGGCACAAATGTGTCGACCGTGGCGTTTGAAGGCACCACAATTCCATCGGGCACACCGGACGGGTACGTGGCAACAACGTGCACAGGAGCATCGGCTAAGGCCGCCATCGCGACGATGGGCAACCGGCTATCGGCCTGACGGTCAGATGACGTGGTGACCAACACGATCGGTCGGTCGATCTCGGTGAGCCACTGGGAAGCGGGAGCGGGCGGGTCGAAGTCGCACGGGCCGATCAATTCGACGGTATCCCCCCAGTCCGGATGTGGGTACTCGAACGGTTCACCGGTCGTGACGAGCATCAGCGGTGCCCGCCTGAGCAATTCGTGGACGCTGTGCACTGCCGTGGCGCCTGCGGTTTCACGGACGGCATTCACCGGCCCGAGCATCGCGTCGATTAGCGCCCCCGTCACAATTGGCCGAAGCGCTTCGTCGCGAAGCCTGCCGAGAAGCCCGGGCCATGGCCGCAGGCCCGGCCCGAACGGTGGCACGCCGCGCGACTGCAGAAATGGTGTGAACGGCCAAAACGACAGCCATGGCGTCGCACCTGCGTCCGCCGCAGCCGCTGCGCCCCAACAATTTGCGTCGACAACGAGTGCGTCAGGTCGGACCGTTGCGATCGCATCACGCAGGTCGTCGACCTCATATGCCGCGCGGCGCCCGAATATGCCGAACGCGGTCTTCAACGCAGCTCGACTGTTGGTTTCCAGCCAGTCGGTCATCACCGCGGCTTCGATTCGCGGGTCGATAGCCGATGACTCGAACCCGAGGTCACTCGCGGTGGACACCCCGTCGCGAAGCGTTTTCACCACGACGCGGTGTCCTCGCCGCTGCATTTCAGTCAGCAGTGCGATGATCGGGAACAGATTCCCGAAGGCTGGCGAGGTATACGCCAGGATCGTGGCCATCGGCTAAGGGCTCTGTGTGTCGGGCATGAACACGCAGTTTATCGACGACAGGCGGCATGTTCGGGTCTTACGCTTGACGAGCACCGGTCTCGGAACACGGGGATTTACATGACAGTGTCAGCGTGTCGGAAGTGCGGTAGCGAGCCTCGCGCCGGCGCCCGATTCTGCGACGCATGCGGATCCCCTATAGCCGGAGTCGAGACCCAAGCCGAGCACAAACAAGTCACCGTGCTCTTCGCCGACGTGCAACGCTCCATGGACCTGGCCGCGGCCTTGGGACCCGAACGGTTGAGTGAGGTCATGGGCGAGCTTTTCAACAGGTGCGGTTCCGTCACTCAACGTTACGGCGGTACGGTCCAGCAATTCACCGGCGACGGCATCATGGCGCTGTTTGGAGCCCCAATTGCCTTGGAAGATCACGCTATTCGAGCATGTGTCGCTGCGCTCGAAATACAGAAGGAGGCCGTCACTTTAGCGGATGACGTGAAGCGACGAGACGGCATGGATATAGCATTGCGCGTGGGGTTGAACTCCGGCGACGTGGTGTTCGGCCAGATCGGCTCCAGTACCGCGAGCTACACGGCGTTCGGCACGCACGTCGGGATGGCGCAGCGGATGGAATCGGTCGCACCCCCTGGTGGCGTCATGATCAGCGAGTCCACGGCTCGACTCGTCGAACACATCGCCGTCCTCGACGATCCATCGTTGGTGAACATCAAGAATGCGCCCGAGCCGGTATCGGCACGACGCCTGCGGGGAATGCTTGCCAGCAGAGCGGTGGTCGGCAGGCGTGAATCCACTCTCGTCGGACGGGACGACGACATTGAAGCTGTTACCCGGATCCTCAACGAAACCATTGGGGGAAACGGCCGCGTCGTCGGCCTCATCGGCCCGGCGGGGATCGGGAAGAGTCGCTTCTGCCGCGAGCTGGTCAAGATCGCACAGCGCTCCGGGATGGCGACGTTTTCTACCTCCTGCGAGTCACACACCAGTGAAGTGCCCTTCGGTGTGGTGTCCCGGCTACTCCGCGACGTGCTGCAGATCAGCGACGACGAGCGAGAGGCCGGTCGAGCCGCGCTACGGACCCGGTTTGGCGAAGTCGATCCCGAAGATGTGGTTCTCCTCGAGGACCTTCTCGGCATACGCGATGCCGCCGTCGCGAGCCCCAACGTCTCCGCGGAGGCTCGACGGCGGCGCCTGGCAGGGCTCATCAGCACCCCCGCGATGTCGCACGACCAGCCAACCGTTTACGTCGTCGAAGATGTCCACTGGATCGACGCCGCCAGTGAGGCGATGCTTGCCGATCTGCTGACAGATGCTCCGCTGAGCCGGGCGATGGTGGTGATCACGTACCGCCCCGAGTATGGCGGTGCCCTTTCACGACTCTCGGATATCCGACGCATTACGCTTGCACCGCTTGACAACTCAGCCGCATGGGAGATGACGACCGAGCTCATCGGGTCTCATCCATCGGTCAACGAGCTCGCAGCGAACATTATCGAGCACTCCGCCGGAAACCCGTTCTACGTCCAGGAAATAGTGCGAGAGTTCGCCGAGCGGACGGTGATCGTCGGCGACCGTGGCGCATATCGCCGCCAGCTCGAGATTGCCGACATCAGTGTGCCCGCGACACTGCAAGCGACGATCAGCGCGCGCATCGACCGACTGACTCCGCCTGCAAAGCGAGCGCTCCACGCCGCAGCCATCATCGGTTCTCGCTTCGGTGTCGACCTTCTCGGCGCGGTCATCGGCGATGCCGATGACTTCGGCCAGAGCGAGCTGTCCGAGCTGGTTCACTCCGAACTGATCGACCAGGTGATGTTCACACCTCGAGCCGAGTTCGCATTTCGCCATTCACTCGTCCGGACCGTGGCGTATGAGTCCCAGCTCAGAACCGCTCGGGCACAGCTTCACCGCCGCCTTGCCGCCGCTCTCGAGCAGCGCAATGCGACCACCGCCGATGAGATCGCAGTCGTGATCGCGGGTCACCTCGAGGCCGCAGGCGACATGCGCGACGCGTTCGGCTGGCACATGAGAGCGGGCAACTGGTTCACCAACCGTGACATCGGTGCGGCCCGCAAGAGTTGGCGGCGGGCGAAGGAACTGGCCGACGAACTCTCCGCAGAGGATCCCGACCGCCGGTGGATGTGCATCGCCCCCCGCGCACTGCTCTGTGGAAGTACGTGGCGTGCCGGCGGCAGTATTGCCGACACCGGTTTCGATGAGCTACGCGCTCTGTGCACCCGTCCCGAGGATCAGGTCGCGCTGGCGATGGGCATGGCGGGATTCCTGTCCCAGCTCGCGGTCTGCGGCCGTATTCGCGAGGCTTCGCGGCTGGCATCGGAATATGTCGAGCTCATCGATTCGATAGGCCAGCCGGGACTGACGGTCGGGCTGCTTTACCCCGCGATACACGCTAAATATGAGGCCGCTGAGATGATCGACGTCCAGCGGTTGGCGCAACGTGTGATCGAGTTGGCAGAGGGCGATCCGACCAAGGGCAATTTCCTCACCGGCTCGCCTCTGGCGTTCGCGACAGCCATGCGGGCGTCGGCGAGATGTGCTCTGGGGCAAGAGAAGTGGAGAGACGATTTCGATCAAGCCATCGATATCTCTCGGGTCGATGCGACGACGTACGTGTCGATTGTGATGTTCAAGTATGTCCCGGGCATCCCGTGTGGTGCGTTGCTGCCCGACACTGTGGCTCAGCAGGAGACCGCAGACGCGATGCAGATTGCCGAACGCTGCAGTGAAGACTTCGCGTTGCACATGGCGCAGCTCGCGCGAGGCATCGTCCTGGTCTCGGCGCAAAGCGGTGACCGTCTACAGGGTTTCGATCTGCTTGAAAAGGCCCGGTCCGCCGCGCTCGGCGAGCAGTTCTCGATGGTGACAGTGCCGACCATCGATCTGATGACCGCCGTGGACAGGGCCCGATGTGGCGATCTCGACGACGCCGTAGACGTTTCGCGGCGCATCATCGCCAAGCAGTTCGAAAGCGGGGTGGTACTTCATCTCGGCGAGGCGACAAGTGTTCTGGTCGAATCACTGCTTCGGCGTGGGCGTGTGGTGGACCTCGACGAGGCCCGGTCCGCGATAGACACTCTGGCAGCCGTTCCGATCGACCCCGGCTTTGTGCTCTACGAACTCCCGTTGCTGCGCATGCGGGCATTGCTCGCTTCGGCAGTGGGCGACGAAGGGCGTTATCGGACCTGTGCCGATCGATACCGCGCAATGGCGCAAGCTCTGCACTTCGAAGGCCACATGGTGCGGGCTCGTGAAATGACGTCGGGCTAGCGGCGCACCAGCTCCATCGCGCCGAGCGCGTACGCCTCGAGCCGCTCACGCGGGTAGGTCTGCGGGTCGTTGATCGCGAGCCTGCCGAGCATTTCGGCGAACGACAACATGGTGTGGGCCAACAGCACATGGTCGACGCCGGCCAGCCGGGGCTCGAGTGCGATGCCCGCCATTGCCAATTGTTCGGCTTGGTTGAGGACCGCCGACCGGGTCAGCCGCAGCGCGTCGCGGTACTCACCGGGCGCGCTGTCGGGGACCGTCAACATCAGCCGCCACCGCGTCGGGTTATCGAGTACCGCCCCGAGGAACGCCGACACTGTCGCGGCGTAGGCATTCGTCGGCCCCGGCCCGGCCAGGTCGGTGGGCATCGCCATCAACACCTGATCGAGCGCGCGCCGCTGCTCGCGGTCGAGCAAGGCTGACACCAGTTCGGCGCGGGTGGAAAACGCCGTGTACAGCACCGGCTTGCCGACTCCTGCCGCTTCCGCGACTGCCTCCATGCTCAGCTCGGCTAGTTGACAACCGCCGAGCACGGTCATGGCGGCGTCCAGCAGCTGCTCGCGCCGCTGTTCACGCGGTAGGCGGGGCGCGTACTTGCGCCGCTGCCGGGGTCGGATCACGCCGGCAATATTACGCCACCGTTGTATTCGATGGGCGTAATTGCTACGGTGGCGTTGTATTCAGGGGAAAGCTGAGGTAGACACAATGATGGAGTCGATAAGGCGGGACGACTACGGCTTCTTCGGACCCGATTCGCCGAGCTGGAAGGTATGGGCGTCGCCGACGTCGCTGATCGGATTTCAGCGTTCGGTGGTGCTCGAGCACTTCGACCCGTTCCTCGCTGCTGCGGTGGCCGACAGCGCGGGCATCTACAGCGATCCGTCGGGCCGGTTGGACCGCACGCTTGCCTACTTCCTCACCGTCGCCGTGGCCGACGGTCGCACCGCCGTCGCGGTTTCCGACGCGCTGATGCGAATCCACGCCAGGGCCAAGGGAATCGAGCCGATCACCGGAGCCCGCTACAGCGCCAACAATCCGGAAGCCCAGCTGTGGATCCACGTAACGGGCTGGCATTCGGTGCTCAAATGTTATGAGCGCTACGGACCGGGACCGCTGTCGGCTGCGGAGGAGTCGCGGTTCTGGGAGGAGTCGCGCATCGCTGCCGAGCTGCAGACCTGCAAGCCGTCCGACGTTCCCGCGTCGCGCGCCGAGGTGCGGCAGTACTTCGCAGACGTTCGTGGCCGGCTCTGCACTTCCGAACATGCCGACCGCGCAATGCATTACCTGTTGTGGACGCCGCGCGACGGCGGCGTGCGGCTGTGGGCGGGCAGCAGAATTCTGGCACCCGCGGCTATCGCGACGCTGCCGAAGTGGATGCGGCACATGGGCAATTTCGACCAGCCCGCCGCGGTCGACGTCGCGGTGACACC
>JAVXWV010000382.1:0-2567 GCA_032230775.1 Mycobacterium sp.
GGTGGTGCGGGCCAGCAGAACCGCGACCAGAGCCGCAGCCGTCGAGCTTCCGATCGTGCGGGCGATCGCGTTCATGCTCGTCGCCACCCCAGTCTCACCGGCGTTGACCTCCGCGACCACCAGCGCGGGCAGCGCGCCGTAGCCAAGCGCGATGTAGGCGTTGGCCAGAATGCTGGCCGCGATGATCTGCCACGGCGCATGGTGGGCCAGCGCGATGAACAGGAAGCCCACGATGCCGGCCATTGCCGCGACCATCAGGACCGGTCTGGCACCGAATCGGTCGATGAAGCGGCCGCTGACCATGGCGACGAGGAAGCCGGTGATCGCTCCGGGCAAAAGGTAGATGACGCTGGCTTCCAGCACGGTCGCCCCGAACCCGTATCCCGCTGCGCTGTGCGGGATTTGGACGAACTGCGTCAACCCCAGAAACGCGAAATACAGTCCCATGCCCACGAATATCGTGGCGAGGTTGGTGAGCATGATCGGTCGCCGCGTCATCATCTGGATGGACACCAGCGGCTGCTTCGCGCGTCGCTCCCAGAACCACCATGCGCCGAGCACGGCCACGCCGCCCGCCGCGCAGCCGAGGGTCGCCGGGGATGTCCAGCCCCACGTGTTGCCCTGCGTGATCGCCAGCAACACGGTCGAAAGACCAGCTGCCAGGCCGATGGCTCCTAGCCAGTCGATGGTCCCAGTCAAGCTGCGGGGCCTCGCGGGAACCACGACCGCGGCGATCGCGATGACGACGAGCGTGAAGCCCGTGGTCAGCCAGAAGACGCGGTGATACCCGTGGTTTCCGTTCATCAACAGGCCGACCACGACCAGCCCCGTTCCGCCGCCGAAACCCAGCGTCCCCGACAGCACCGACATCGCCGACCCCATGCGGTCCTCTGGTAGTTCCTCGCGCAGGATCGCGATGCCGATCGGGTAGAGCCCATACGAAGCGGCCTGCAACACGCGGGCGACGATCAGCAGGGCCAGCGACGAGGTGGTGGCGGCAAGCACCGAGCCGAGAAGCACGACCACGAGCACGGTCAGCAGGACACGCTTCTTGCTGTGCAGGTCGGCCAGTCGACCGATAAGGGGAGTGGTGGCCGCGGCGGCCAGAAGATTCGCAGTGACCGCCCAGCTGACTGCGACCGTCGACGCGTTCAGTTGGTGGGCGATGATGCCGAGCACCGGTACGACGGCGGTCTGGAGCACGGCGACGGTCAGGACCACCACCGACAGTCCCGCGATGAGCAACCCGGGCCGCGAAACGGCGTCACCGCCGAGTCCGGACCGCGTCGCATCGGTCTCGACCACGGCGCGCTCCGATCGTTAGCCCATCTTCGGTTCTTCCGATTATGTCCTGTGGCTCAGAAGTGCCATCAACCGCTCGTGCCGTAGGGCCGGCGAGCGGTGTCCGTCTCGGCCAACCATGTCGTCGTTGACGACCAGCGCGTTGAGCACCGCCTCCTCGACGGCGTGGACCACCGCGGTGTAGAGGTCGTCCATGCGGCCCCACGGCACAAAGGTGAGCGTGCCGAACTCGTCGTCGCCGACTGGTCCGACGGGAAACGCACTGGCCAAACCCAGCGCAGCCGCGGTGGAGAAGGCCAGGAAGATGTCGCCGGAGAAATGGCTGCCCGCCGTGCCGGTTCGGGCAAGGCCGAGCGGAACGCGCCGCGCAAGGGCCTTGCACTGGCCCGGCAGCAGCGGTGCGTCGGTTGCCACGATCGCGATGACGGAGCCTGCGCCGGGAGGTGGCCTGAGACCGAGGTCGACCTCGAACCAATCACTCGCCAGCGGGTTGTCGTCGAGCATTTCAGGGCCGACATGCCTTCCGGCAACGGTCAATTCGGCGCGCGAGCCGAAGTTTGCCTGTACGAACGCGCCAACGGTGAAGGTGCGTCGCCCATAGCTGACACGACGGGACGCCGTGCCGTTGCCGCCCTTGAAGTCGTAGCAGTTCATCCCGGTCCCGCCGCCGACCGACCCTTCGGTCACCGGCCCCGCGCTCGCCGCATCCAGCGCAGCCTCGATATGCTCGGGTCGGACGTGCCCGCCGTTGATGTCGTTGAGATAGCCGTCCCAGGTCTCGGCGCACACGGGCAGCAGCCATTGCCGGGCAAGCCGTGGATCGATCCGGTTGACCCAGCTCACCACGCCGGTGTGGCAGGCGCCGACCGCATGCGTATTCGACAGCACCACAGGCAGATTGAACGATCCCGCCTCGTCGATCCACGTGGTGCCTGTCATCTCCCCGTTGCCGTTGAGCGAATACCAGCCTGCCGCGCACGGCTGTCCGACCCCTTGGCGGCCCCGCGGAAGGATCGCGGTCACGCCGGTACGGACCGCGTCGCCTTCGATCAATGTCGTGACGCCGACCTCGACGCCGTCGATGTCGGTAATCGCGTTGAGTGGTCCCGGCTCACCGGTCAGGGCGAGGCCCAGCCCGCGCGCCCGTGGCCGGCCGTCGCTCGTGTGTGTGATGGTCACCCGCCAATCCTGCCAACACTCATGATCGAATGGACGGATGACACAAGGGGCGTCTTCGAGTGCACTGACCGAACCGACCTTCAGCG
>JAVXWV010000384.1:0-10643 GCA_032230775.1 Mycobacterium sp.
CCACGCGCGGACGCGTCCTTCGACGACATGACCTCAGCGGTCACCCGGCTCGAACACATCGCCGCCGAGGTGCCAAGCGTCAAGGTGGTGCCGAACCGGCAGCAGCCGCCGCCCCAGCCGGACCGCCCGTATGTCGTCGCGCTGCAGCTGGACTTCAACACCGGGGCGGTCGACGTCGCCAAACAGCTGCGGCAGAAAGTCGGCATCACGGGCGATCAGCCCGGTGAGATCGAGAATGGCAAGGTCAAGCTCTACGTCATCGGCCAGGGCGCACTGGGAGCGGCGGCGACTCTGGCCACCAAGCACGACATCGCGCAGGCCGAACAGTGGAACCTTCCGATCGTCCTGATTGTTTTGCTCGCGGTGTTTGGGTCGCTGGCCGCGGCGGCGATGCCACTTGTATTGGGCATCTGCACCGTCGTGGTGACCATGGGGCTGGTCTATCTGCTGTCGATGTACACGCCGATGTCGGTGTTCGTGACGTCGACGGTGTCGATGTTCGGCATCGCACTGGCCATCGACTATTCGCTATTTATTCTTATGCGGTTCCGCGAGGAACTGCGAGCGGGCCGTGATCCTGCGCAGGCCGCCGATGCGGCGATGGCCACCTCGGGCCTTGCGGTGGTGTTGTCCGGCCTGACCGTGATCGCGTCTGTCACCGGTATATATCTGATCAACACCCCAGTTCTCCAGTCGATGGCCACCGGCGCGATCCTCGCCGTGGCCGTCGCCGTGCTGACATCGACGACGCTGACACCCGCCGTGCTGGCGACGTTCGGTCGGGGGGCGGCCAAGCGTTCGTCGTACCTGCACTGGTCACGTCGGGCAGAAACCACCCAGTCACGGTTCTGGAGCCGGTGGACCGGTTGGGTGATGCGACGGCCGTGGCTGTCGGCGCTGGCGGCATCGGCGTTCCTGCTGACACTCGCCATCCCCGCGTTCTCGATGGTCCTTGGCAACAGCATGCTGCGCCAGTTCGAGCCCACCCACGAGATCCGCGGCGGCGTCAACGCCGCTGCCGAGGCCCTCGGCCCAGGAGCACTGGGACCGGTGCGGGTGCTGGTGACGTTCCCAGACGGCAACGCTGCCTCGGCAGAGGCGAAAGCGCCTGCCCTCGACGCGGTGCGCCAAAAGATGGCGCAGGGGCCCCACGTCGTATCGGTGTCGCCGCCGGTGTTCGGCGACGACTACCGGCGTGCGCTGCTGTCGGCCGTGCTTTCGGTCGATCCAGAAGACATGGGCGCCCGCGAGACCGTCGACTGGATGCGCAAACAATTGCCGTCAGTGCCCGACGTCAACGCACGCATCGATGTCGGCGGACCGACGGCGCTGATCAAGGACTTCGACGACCGGGTGTCGGTGACGCAACCCGCGGTGTTCGGTTTCGTCGCCCTGATCGCCTTCGTCATGCTGCTGATATCGATCCGTTCGGTGTTCCTGGCGTTCAAGGGCGTTCTGATGACGGTGCTGTCGGTGGCGGCGGCCTACGGCAGCCTTGTCGTCGTCTTCCAGTGGGGCTGGCTGGAAGCACTGGGCTTCAAGCCGATCTCGTCTCTGGACAGCACAATCCCGCCGTTGGTGCTGGCGATGACGTTCGGCCTGTCGATGGACTACGAGATCTTCCTGCTGACCCGCATCCGGGAGCGGTTCCTGCAGACAAGGAACACCCGCGACGCCGTCGCGTACGGGGTGAGCACCAGCGCGCGCACGATCACCAGCGCCGCGCTGATCATGATCGCGGTGTTCATCGGGTTCGCCTTCGCCGGCATGCCGTTGGTCGCCCAGTTGGGTGTCGCGTGCGCGGTGGCGATCGCTGTCGACGCGACCGTGGTGCGGCTCGTGCTGGTGCCTGCGCTGATGGCGATGTTCGACGAATGGAACTGGTGGCTGCCGCGCTGGCTGGCCCGCATCCTGCCGTCGGTGGACTTCGAGAAGCCGCTGCCCAAGGTCGACATACCCGACCTGGTAATCATCCCCGACGACCTCTCGTCGCTCGGCCCGTCGGGATCCGATCTACGCATGGTGGTCAGGTCGGCGGCCCGGTTGAAAACCCTTGCCCCCGAGACGATTTCCGTTGCCGATCCGCTGGCGCTGAGCGGCTGCCTGCCACCGCGCGAGCCGGTACCCGCGCTTGTGAACGGCCACACCAACGGTCTTGCGCTCCGCAACGGCACATCGAATGGTGCTGCCAACGGAGCGGGTAAGGGCGCGGTGCCCTGCCCGCCAGGAGTCCATCCGGTGATCATGTGGGGCGGCAGGCTGTCGGTCGCCCTCGATGCGCTGGAGACCGAGGCCGACTCGGACCGGGCACTGGTGGAGCGGCGTAGCCCGATGGAGACCACCAATGTCCAGTTGCCGACGGGCGACCGGCTGCAGATCCCGACGGGCGCGGAAACGTTGCGGCTGAAGAGTTACCTGATCATGTGCCGAAACACGTCCAGGGATTTCGCTGATTTTGCCGAATTGGTGGACTCGATGGAAACTCACACTGCTGCAGTGGTGCTGGCGTCAATGGACCGGTATTACTGTGGAGACCGTTCGAGGAAACAATGGGTCGCTACCCAATTGGTACGCCGCCTGGCCGATCCACAACCGTCCGACGAGCACGACACGAGGATGTCGGGCCCTGACGCAGAGGCCGATTGGGCGAAGGTCAGGGAGCGCTGCCTATCGGTGGCGGTAGCGATGCTGGAGGAGGCGAGGTGACGTTGGCCCCCGGTCGGGACACGCGCCGCGACGCTGTCTCCGAAGCCGACCGATCCGCGGCGCCCGCACAGGGCCGCCGGGCGCCGATCGACGACCGGCCGGTGGAGTTCTGGCCGACCGCCGCGATTCGTGCGGCACTGGAGACGGACGACCTGACGGTCTGGCAGCGCATCGTCGTGGCGATCAAACGTGATCCGTACGGCAGGACCGCGCGGCAGGTCGAGGAAGTGCTGGAAACGGCGCGCCCATACGGAGTTTCCAAGGCGCTCGCGGAGGTGCTCACCCGCACCCGTGAACACCTGGAGGCCAACGAGCGCGCCGAGGTAAGCCGCCATGTGCAGTCGCTGCTGGAGCGATCGGGTCTCGGCCCTGACGAATTCGCGTCGCGCATCGGGGTTCCTGGCAGGGATTTCGCGGCGTATCTCAACGGGGAGACAAGCCCACCGGCGTCGCTGATGATCCGGATGCGCCGGCTGTCCGACCGGTTCGCCAAGATGCGCAATCAGCGTCCGATCGAATGACGATTCGGCCTGCGCGGGCCGCCTGGGTCGAACCCGATCCGTCGACTGTGCAACGCGTCGTGCGCGATACCCGCACTGTGGCGATTGTCGGCGCGTCGGCCAACCCCGCTCGCGCCAGTCATGAGGTGTGGACGTATCTGAGGTCGCACAGCGACTTCAAGCTCTATCTCGTCAACCCGACACTCAACGAGGTGGACGACACACCGGTGTATCCGAGCCTGGCCGATCTGCCGGTGGTGCCGGATCTCGTCGACGTGTTCCGCCGCCACGAGTACCTGCCGTCTGTGCTCGACGACACCATCGCGGTCGGGGCGAAAACCCTGTGGCTGCAATCGGGTCTGTGGCATGAGCAGGTCGCCCGCGACGGTGAAGCGGCCGGCCTGCACGTGGTGATGGACCGCTGTCTGAAGGTCGAATACGCGCGGTTGTTCGCCTAGCGCGAATGGATCGGTGACACGTCGTCGACCAGCCAGTGCCCGTCGGTCTTGGTCAGCGCGACCCGGAGCGCGATCACGGCGGTGTCGAGTGGCTTGCCGGGTGCGCTCTGCGTTGCACGAAGGATCACCGCGACGCTCGCGGCGTCAGGGCCGATCGCCTCGATGCCCGCCGAGACCGTGCTGGCCTGGGCCGAGATGTTTTTGCTCGTCAAATCCTTTGCCACATCGGCGAATTCGTTCTTGAAGGCCTCGGCGCTCTTGGGTGACATCATCGCCGTTGCGCGGTCGATCGACGCGGTGGGGCTTTGCGGTGTGAACGTCGCTGAGGCTTCGGAGATGCTGCTGGCGATGCCGACCACCTCGGCGCTGTCGTCGTGCAGCGTGCGATCGGGAACGGTCCACCGCGCGTAGCCGACGAGCACGCCGGCGATCAGCGCGACGGCCGCCACCGCGACGACAGCCAGCCGCAATCCAGGGCCGTCGTCGTCGGTGCCAACGGTCACCCTGTCGCGACGCGCGAGCACGAAGTTGACGACGACGCCCTCGACGATCAGCAGGCACAGCACCGAGCACACCGACACCCACCACAGCGGCCACGCCAGCGCGATGCCGATGAAGACCAGTGCGGCGACGGCGGCGACCGGCGCAAGAATGTCGAAAGCCAGTACGCGCCAACGGTTTCTCATCGGATCGGCTCCAGCCGCGAGATCAGCAGCTTGCCGTCGACGTCGGAGACATCCAGCCGAAGCGTCCAGCGCACGGTCTGCGGCTTGGCCGCCCCGCCGTTCTCACTGACCGACGTCGCCACCACCATCACCGTGTCGGTGCGCGACGCGGACGCCGACAATTCGGGCTGCTGCGGGGTCGGCGGCGCGCCACTCGGGCCGGGCTTTGCGTGGTGGAGCGACTCGACCGCCACCGAGTCGATCTGGCCGGTGGTGCGCGCCCGCAGGGTCTGCACCAGTTTGCGGTACGGCTCGACGGTCGCGTCGAAGTCCGCGTTTAGCTGGCCGACAGTGCCCTCGTGCAGCTGGTGCAGGTTGGCCTCGACGTTGTCCTTGTTCATGTTGACCAGCACGCTGGTCCAGTCCGCGGCTGCCTGCATGACGCGGGTGCGGTAGTGGAGTTCGTCGACGTCGCTGCGGTGCTGGGTCCAGATCAGCGCGCCAAGCACGATCGCCGCGACCGCGAGCACGCCGAGCACTGTCGAGCCGATGCCGAAGCCGGTGAATACGTGACGGTCGTCGTCTCCGCGGTCTTCAGTGGGCTCGTCGGGCACAGCCGAGAGGGTACCCGGCGGCCAAAGTCAGCCCGGGTTGCCCGTGCCTCCGGTGCTGCCGGTGGCTCCGGTACGGCCGTCACCACCGGCCGCCCCCCGGGGCGTCTGGAAGGATGTTGGGGTGACGGTACAAGCCATTCGTTCCGGGATCGACCTCTCTCACGTCGACTCTGATGCCCGCCCCCAAGATGATCTCTTCGGCCACGTCAACGGCCGCTGGTTGGTCGAGTACAAGATCCCTGCCGATCGCGCGACCGACGGCGCGTTCCGGTCGCTGTACGACCGCGCCGAGGAGCAGGTCCGCGACCTGATCACCGGAGCCGCCGCGGCGGGCGCGGCGAAGAACACCGACGAGCAGCGCATCGGCGACCTGTACGCCAGCTTCATCGACGAGGCCACGGTTTCTGAGCGCGGTGTGCAGCCACTGCTCGACGAGCTGGCCGCGATCGATGACGCCGAGACCCCCGACGCCCTTGCCGAGGTGGTCGGCCGGCTGCAACGGGCCGGGGTTGGCGGCGGCGCAAGCGCCTATGTGGACACCGACTCCAAGGACTCGACGCGGTATCTGCTGCACCTGAGCCAGTCCGGGTTGGGTCTGCCCGACGAGTCGTACTACCGCGACGAGCAGCACGCCGAGATTCTGGCCGCCTATCCGAAGCACATCGCCGCGATGTTCGACCTTGTGTACGGCGGCGACCACACCGAGACGGCCGCGCGGATCGTGGCTCTGGAAACCAGACTGGCCGCCGCACACTGGGACGTCGTCAAGCGCCGCGACGCCGACCTGACCTACAACCTGCGCGCGTTCGCCGACCTGCCGGCCGAGGCCCCGGGGTTCGACTGGACAGGCTGGGTCAACGCGCTTGGCACCTCGCCCGAGACCGTCGCGGAACTCGTTGTGCGCCAGCCTGATTATCTCACGGCGTTTGCCGCTGAGTGGTCTGGTGGGTCGGGCTCCGACCTCGACGACTGGAAGAACTGGGCACGCTGGCGGCTTATCCATTCCCGCGCGTCCCTGTTGACCGACGACCTGGTTGCCGAGGACTTCGCGTTCTACGGCCGCACGCTGTCGGGCACCGAGGAGATCCGCGACCGTTGGAAGCGCGCCGTTTCGGTGGTGGAGCACCTTATGGGTGACGCCGTCGGCAAGCTCTACGTGGCGCGCCATTTCCCGCCGGATGCCAAGGCTCGCATGGACGAGTTGGTGGCCAACGTGCGCGAGGCCTACCGCGTCAGCATCAATGACCTGGAGTGGATGACGCCGCAGACACGCGACAGGGCGCTGGCCAAGCTGGACAAGTTCACCCCGAAGATCGGCTATCCGGCTAAGTGGCGGGACTATTCGCAGCTGGTGATCGAGCGTGAGGACCTTTACGGCAACGTCCTAAGAGGCAACGTCGTTGGCTCCGACCGCGAGCTGGCCAAGCTGGGCACACCGGTGGACCGCGACGAGTGGTTCATGACACCGCAGACCGCCAACGCGTACTACAACCCCGGCATGAACGAAATCGTTTTTCCGGCAGCGATTCTGCAGCCGCCGTTCTTCGACTCCGAAGCCGACGACGCCGCCAACTATGGAGGCATCGGCGCGGTCATCGGGCACGAGATCGGTCACGGATTCGACGACCAGGGCGCCAAGTATGACGGCGACGGCAACTTGGTGGACTGGTGGACCGACGAGGATCGTGCCGAATTCGGCGCCAGGACAAAGGCGTTGATCGAACAGTACGACGAGTTCGTGCCCCGCGGGCTGGAGAATGGCCACCACGTGAACGGCGCGTTCACCGTCGGCGAGAACATCGGCGACCTCGGCGGGCTGTCGATCGGCTTGCTGGCCTATCGGTTGTCGCTCGGTGGGGCTGATGGTCCGGTCATTGACGGATTGACGGGTGTACAACGAGTCTTCTATGGCTGGGCGCAGGTGTGGCGCACGAAATCCCGTGATGCCGAGGCTATCCGACGGCTGGCGATCGACCCGCACTCACCGCCGGAGTTCAGGTGCAACGGCGTCGTCCGCAATATGGACGCGTTCTACGACGCGTTCGATGTCAGCGAGTCCGACGAGCTGTACCTAGACCCGCAGCGGCGGGTGCGGATCTGGAACTAGCTTTCCCTCGCGAGCAGACGCGAAAGCCCCCGAACACGCCGCGGGTCGGGGGCTTTTGCGTCTGCTCGTCAGTTAGAACATCTGCCAGTCCGACGCACCGTCGGGCTGGTTGTAGAGGCCCTTCGAGTTCTTGACGACGACCGGATCGCCGCTGCCGAAGTTGTCGTAGAACCACTTCGCATTATCCGGGCTGATGTTGATGCAACCGTGGCTCACGTTCCGCTTGCCCTGGTCGCCGACCGACCACGGCGCGCTGTGCACGAAGTTCCCGCTGTTATCGATTCGCACGGCGAGCTGCACGTTCACCTTGTAGCCGTTGGCCGAGTCGACAGGCACGCCGTACGTCGAGGAGTCCATGACGATGGTGGGGAACTTCTCGAGCACGTAATACGTGCCATTGGGGGTCGTATGGCCGCCAGCCGCCATACCCATCGACACCGGGATGGTCTTCTCGACCTTGCCGTTGCGCACAACCGTCATCTGGTGGGTCGCGTCGTCGATGGTGGCCACCAGCTGCTCGGGAACGGTGAAGCTCGACTTGGTGCCGCTTGCGTCGATGTTGACCACCGTGCCCGCGGGCCAGAAGTTCTGCGGCCGCCAGCGCACCTGGGTGTTGCTGGTCCAGTAGAACCTGCCGGGGACCGGCGGGACCGACGAGATATGGATCGCCTGCTCGGCCAACGCCCGGTCGGCGATGGGCCGCTGGAAGTTGATGTAGATCGGCTTGGCGGCTCCGGCCTTGGAGCCGTTCGTCGGGTTGAACGTTGGCGGCGCGAACACCGGCTGCCCGGTGTAGGGCGTCGGGTTTTGGCCAGCAGGCGTGCCCTCCGGGATCACGTCCGGAGCGGCCAGCGGGTCGGCGGGCGGCGCGAACGGGGACGGCGCTGCCGGGTCGCCGGGCGGGACCGCCAGCGGATCGGCAGGCGGCGGCGGCGCGAACGGATCCGCCGGCGGCGCGGGCGCAGCGGCAGGATCGACCGGCGCAGGCGGTGGCGGTGGCAATTCGGGGTCAGCCAGCGCAGATGGGTTGCCCAGCGCCAGTCCACCGACCAGTCCAGCCGCGAATATCGCGGTGACTAGCCTCCCCCTCGTCCGCATCCGCATACGTCACCTCCCAGTCACAAAACTTCATCCAGTGTCGCACAGCGAAACCACCGGCTACCGCCGCGAGGAAGCTGTGCAACCCTGAGCGGCCGCCCGGCTGACGCCGCTGACCTGCAATATTCATCGCCGCGCGGAGGGGTGGCGTTACTTCCTGTCGGTTGCCTGGGGAACTTCGAAGAGGCCGCGGGTGGCGGTCACACACGTCAGAGCGACCATCACCAGGGCCGTCGACGCACCGATCATCAAGGCCAGCCCTGCGTGCTGATAGATCAGCCCGCCCGCCAGCGAACCGGCCATGATGCCGACTTGGAACCCAGCGACGTACAGGCCCGACGCGCCGTCCGGATCGTCGGGCGCGGTGCGCATGGCTGTGGCCTGCAGCATTGGCGGCAACGCGGTGGAGGCCGCGCCCCACAGCACGATCGCGCCACCGCCGATCATCAGGGCCACCACCCCGGTGCCGCGATCGAACGCCAACGACGTCAGCGCCGCGAACGCCGTCGCCAGCGCAGCCAGGCAGCCAACCACCGAGGCCTGCGGCCACCGATCTAGCGGCCTGGCCATCACTCCCATCGAGACCAGGCCTGCGATCCCGAACGCGACCAACAACCAGGCCAGCCGCGCGCCGTGCACCCCGACGACGTCTCGGATGATCGCGACGATGAATGTGTAGGAGATGAAGTGCCCGGTGACGCCGATCAGGGTCAGCGCAGTCAACGTGAACAGGCGGCGGTTACGGCGGTGCCCGCCGCGGCGCACGGTCTGGGTCCCGTCACGCGGCATCACCATCGGTGGGAGCGCGGCCCATGCGAGTGCCGTGACAGCCGCCGCCGCAACCGTGACGAGCACCACCGCCAGCCGCCAGCCCCACAGTTCACTCATGGCCGCCGTCAACGGATTGCCAATGACAAGCGCCAGGGCTGTGCCTAGATACACCGCGGTGGTGGCGCGGCCGGAATGTGTCGCGGGCACCAGCCTGGCGCCGATCGGCGCGATCACCGACCACATCAACCCGTGGGTCAGCGCGCACAACACCCGACCGCCGGCCAGCACGGCGAAGTCAGGCGCCAGAGCTGAAATCAGTTGTGACACAGTCAAACACACCAGCGTGACCACCAACGTGGTACGGCGCGTCCACAGCGCGGTGAGCCGCACCAGCGGAACGGTGGTGGGCGCGGCGACGAGCGCGTAACTTGCCAGCAGCGTCCCCACCAACGCTTCGCTGACCCGAAGATCGGCGGCGATCGCAGGCAGCGCACCCACCGGCACCATCTCGGCGGTCACGTAGACGAATGCGGCGGCCGCCAGCACCGTCAGCTGCACGGTGACGCGCGGCGTCCACGTGTAGGCAGGCCGTGCGCGGGTATCGACGGTCATAGCGGAAGGACCACGGTATCGACCCAGGATGGGATCTGCGCTAGGCCAAGTTGTGAGGTGATAGTGGATCGACGCCTAATCGAGAGAGGATTGTGATGGTCGATATTCCGAAGGGGTACGAGTCGCTGTTGGAGCGCCCGCTGTACGGGCACCTGGCCACGACCAGACCCGACGGCAACCCGCAGGTGAATCCGATGTGGTTCGACTGGGACGGCGAGCTGCTGCGGTTCACCCACACCGACAAGCGGCAGAAGTACCGCAACGTCACTGCGAACCCGCACGTGGCGATGTCGATCTGCGATCCGGACAACCCGTACCGCTACCTGGAGGTACGCGGCGTGGTGGAGGAGATCGTGCCCGATCCCACCGGTGCGTTCTACCTGCACCTCAACGATCGCTACAGTGGCCCGCTGACGGAGCCGCCGCCTGACAAGGCCGACCGCGTGATCCTCGTCGTGCGCCCGACCGGCTACACCAAACAGTGAGCGTGGACTAGGAGCGCACAAGCCGGGCGATAGCGGCCGACGCCTCGGCCAGCTTGGCGTCGGCCTCGTCACCGCCTTCTGCCACGGCCTGTGTGACGCAATGGCCGAGGTGCTCGTCGAGCAGGCCGAGCGCCACCGACTGCAGTGCGCTGTTGACGGCGCTGATCTGGGTGAGGATGTCGATGCAGTACTTGTCCTCGTCGATCATCTTCGCGATGCCGCGGACCTGGCCCTCGATTCGGCGCAGCCGCTTGGCGTAGTTCTCTTTCTGCTGCGAATACCCGTGTGCGGCAGTCATTTCAGCCTCCCAGCATCTGCTTCATCTGGCCGATCTCGGCTTCCTGCGTGGTGACAATGTTCTTGGCCAGCGCCTTGGCATCGACATTGTCACCGTTGGCGATCTCGGCCTTGGCCATTTCGATCGCGCCCTGGTGGTGGCCGATCATCGACGCGAGCCACAGTTTGTCGAACTCCTGACCGTTCAGCGACTGCAACGTGGTCATGGTGGGCTGATCGACCATGCCCTGCATGGCGTTCCCGTGTCCGGCGTGCCCGGAGTCACTGGACGTGGGATTCCCTCCGCCGTCTGTCCACTGCACCAGGAACACCTTCATGACATTGATCTCC
>JAVXWV010000052.1:0-7386 GCA_032230775.1 Mycobacterium sp.
CTCCACGACGACCTCGCGGCAGCCCTCTTCGGCAGCACCGACAGAGTCGGCGAGCACCGCGACGACCCGCTGGCCGACGAAACGCATGACGTCGTCGAGGATGTAGGTGTCATCGGGATCGACAAGATGGTCGGTGTGGATCGCGGTGGTGAAGAGCCTGCGTGGAACGTCTTCCCAGGTGTACACACGGTGGACGCCGGGCACGGCCAGCGCCGCGGACTTGTCGATGGAAACAATGCGGGCGTGCGCGTGCGGCGAGTGCAACACCTTCAGGTGCACCATGCCTTCCATCTCGGTGTCCATGGTGAATTCGGCGCGGCCCGTCACCACGTCGGTGGCGGCCGGTGCACCCACACTGGTGCCGACCGCCTCGCCGGGCAGTGCCTCCTGAATCTCCGCGACGCCGTTGATTGCGTCCTCGATGGCGCGGTATCCGGTGCAGCGGCAGAGGTTTCCTTTCAGCGCCCGCGGCAGGTCCTGCTTCTGCTCGTCGGTGAAAGTCGCGGCGGTCATGATCATGCCTGCGGTGCAGAAGCCGCACTGGAATCCAGGAGCGTCGCGGAACTGCCGCTGCATTGGATGAAGGTTGTCCGGTGTGCCAAGACCCTCGATCGTGGTGACCTCACGACCCTCTGCGCGGAATGCGGGCGTGATGCAACTGTGCACGGCCACGCCGTCGAGCCACACCGTGCAGGCACCGCAATCGCCTGCGTCGCAGCCCTTCTTGACACCGTGACACCCCAGGGAGCGCACGAACGTCCGTAGGCACTGCCCGGGACGCGGTTCCTCGTCGAATGTGTTGCCGTTGACGGTGTAGGTCATCACCAGCCTCCAGCTGACAGTTCCATCCGGATTTCTTCCGCGTAGTGCTTGGCCAGGTGGCGGCGATGGTCGGGCGCCCCGTTCGCATCGTCGAACCACACCTCGTCGGGAAGCCGATCAATGCGCTCTTGCAGTGCATCGGGGTCCGGTACGGAGTCGAACGCCAGGCGGATCGGGTGGGTGGTCGCAGCGGTGATCGTCAGCAGCAAGTCGGCCGCTTCTGGTGCCTGGGTGCCGATCATGAAGATTGTCGACCGCCCGAGTTTGGTCAGCGTGAAGAGGCGGTGTGCGTGATGCTTGCGCAAGGCGCTGATCGGGATGTCGATCTTCCGCAGCACCTCGCCGGGCGCCAGGATGTTCTGATGGTTGCCGGTGACGAAGTCGGCCGCTTTCACCGTACGTTCGGAGCCGTCGGCAGCCCACAGTGTGTACACGGCTTCCAGCGCCACCGCCATGGTGATCATGGGTCCCGCAGGCAACGACATGCAGATGTTGCCTCCCACCGTGGCGGAGTTCCACACCTTGAACGACGCCAGGAATGCCTCACAACTTGTCTTGAGTAGCGATCCGGCGAGCCAGTCGCCAGGGGCGTCGAGTTCGTAAAGCTCTCTGATGGTGCACGTTGCCCCGATACTGAGCCCGGCGTCGGTGGCTTCGATCGCCTGCCAGCCAAGCGGTAGTAGGTCGACCAACCGGCGTACGTGAGGTTGCTGTTCGGAGAACAACCAGGTTCCCCCGGCGAGCCACGCATCGCCGTCCTGCCACAGGCTTCCCGGCCGTTCTGGTGGCCGACGGACGACGTCTTTTACTGTGTTGTTATCGATTTCAATAACCCTTTGGGTGGGCAGGTTGGCGTACGGGGCTGCCGACGCGCAGGCCCCACAGTAGCGATGCCCGGACCTCTGGGGGCCGTTTCGGCGTTAACTACTGACGGAAACGTCGAAATTGTGGGCAAACTGCGGAAAGGCTGTGTCGACGGTCAAGCGCGAGCCGTTACCCTCGGCTCCATGAGTGACTTGGTGGAGCGGGTGCGTGAGGTGCTCCCGTCGGTGCGGCGTGATCTTGAAGACCTGGTGCGTATCGAGTCGGTGTGGGCCGACCCGGCCCGCCGCACTGAGGTGCAGCGCAGCGCCGAAGCGGTGGCAAAACTATTGTCCGAGGCCGGGTTCGGCGATGTACAGATCGTCAGCGAAGGGGGCGCGCCTGCCGTCATCGCCCGGCATCCTGCCCCGCCGGGGGCGCCGACGGTGCTCCTGTACGCCCATCATGACGTGCAGCCGGAAGGCGATCACGGCCAGTGGCAGTCGCCCCCGTTCGAGCCGACCGAGCGCGACGGCCGCATGTACGGTCGCGGCACCGCCGACGACAAGGCCGGGATCGCAACGCATTTGGCGGCGTTCCGCGCCCACGGAGGTGCGCCACCCGTCGGCGTGACGGTCTTCGTCGAGGGGGAGGAGGAGTCGGGCTCGCCGTCGCTGTCCCGGCTGCTTGCCGCGCATCGCGACGTGTTGGCGTCCGACGTGATCGTGATCGCGGACTCTGACAACTGGAGCACCGAAGTGCCGTCACTGACGGTGTCGCTACGCGGGCTCGCCGACTGCGTGGTGGAGGTCGCCACGCTCGATCACGGCCTGCACTCGGGAATGTGGGGCGGCGTGGTTCCCGACGCCGTGAGCGTGCTGGTCCGGCTGCTTGCCAGCCTGCATGACGACGACGGCAATGTCGCGGTGGCGGGCCTGCACGAAGGCAAGGCTGCCGATTTGAAGTTTTCGCCGGAGCGGGTGCGCGAGGAGGCCGGCCTGCTCGACGGCGTGGCCGAGATCGGCTCAGGAACTGTGCCACAACGGCTTTGGGCCAAGCCGGCGATCACGGTAATCGGAATCGACACCACATCGATCGACAAGTCGTCGAACACGTTGATCCCACGGGCGCGCGCGAAGGTCAGCATGCGTGTGGCTCCCGGCGGCGACGCGCGCGAGCACCTGGCCGCGCTGACCCGCCATCTCGAGCAGCATGTGCCGTGGGGGGCAGAGGTGACCGTCACTCCCGGCGACATCGGCCAGCCGTACGCAATCGACGCCAGCGGGCCCGTCTACGATGCCGCGCGCGCTGCGTTTCGCACGGCGTGGGGCAACGAGCCCGTCGAACCAGGGGTCGGTGGTTCGATCCCGTTCATCGCCGAGTTCGCTGCCGCCTTTCCTTCGGCGAAGATCCTGGTCAGCGGGGTGGAAGACCCGCAGACGCAGGCGCACAGCATCAACGAAAGCCTGCACCTGGGCGTGCTGGAACGTGCCGCTACTGCCGAGGCGCTGCTATTGGCCAACCTTGGCGGCGATGAGCGGTTGCGCGAAGAGCCGACAGCCCTAGACGGACAGGTCGCGCCGTAGCTTGGCGACGTGGCCGGTGGCGCGCATGTTGTACTGGGCGGAGAGCCGAGGCATCGTTAAGGATCCGGGCCTGGAAGATGATGAGCCCGAGTCCGAGTCCGAGTCCGACCGAGTCAGGGCCGCACCAAACCGCTATGAGGCGGTATCCCGGTAGATCGAGGCCGAACGCGAAGCCAAGCGTCTGGCCGAGGCTGAAGCTGAGGCCGCTGCGAAGCCCACGACAGCCATCGTCCGCGAGGCCATCGCAGGATCATCCGCTCCGGTCGCGTTGAACGGTATGGGTGTACTAAGGGCCACATTGTCAGGCATGGGAACCAAGGGAACCATCAACGGGCAGAGCGAATGAGCCGGGCGGTCATCGCTTGAACAGATTCAGCGTGGCAACGTGAACGTCGGCAGCCGTGAAGTCGGTCATCACGTGATGCCTCTCGAACCACTCACCATTGCGTCGGTACTCCGACCGTTCGATCCGACCGGTGAAGTCGAACTCCACAGTGATCTCTTTGGTGACCTTCCCATCCTTGGCGAAGACCACCTCACGATCAGCGCGTGAGCCGCTGTCGAACCATAGATCCCAATCATGGTGCGCTGCAACCATATTGACCAGGTCAAGCACGTCGAACGTCTTCACGGTCATGAAAGATCCCGCAAGCATTTCGTTCTCCTTCCGGCTCAGTCACCGACATGTGGAGCTGTCAATCTCATCACGTCGTGTTGCGTCGGCTAGGTGCAGTAGTGCGGTCCGCGACTGCCACAGCCGGGGGATTCGCCGTAGACGGTTTTGCATGCCACCAACTAGCGTCGTCACGGCTCCGCCAACACGGACTTGGCGAACTTGGTAGTCAGCCCCGCTGTCGCAGTCGTTGCAATCTTCCGGCCTTATTCAGGTTGAATCACGAGTAGTCGACTACTCGTTTCCAAGGGAACACCCACTGCACTCACGTGTGTCTGTTACTTGACCGTGAGTTCACGAGGCTGGAGTCCGTGTGTCGAACGGCTGAACCGGGGACTAGGAGCACCGAGGCGTGGACCTCGCTTGTCGAGGTCGCTGACGCATGGTCCGAGTACGCCATGGTTCGCGGCATCCTGAACCACGTTGCGGACCGCGCCCAGTCGCTAGCCCTTGCCAGGTCGACCACCTCCGACACCACGGCCAGGGCGTGAGGTCTTCCACGCATCGATAGTCGCCGGGCAACCACCCCCGTGTCGTGCCGATCACGGCGTCAGGCTCGGGGAGCTGATGTTCTGAGTGGGCGCGCCCCGGTGCCGGATGTCAGCCCACCGGCTCGTATTGGTAGTTGAAAGACAAGCGCTTCGACAGTTTCTCTGAGATACTTGGTGCGCGTCAATGAGCGCAGCCACTCCGGCGAAACGGGGAAGTCATGGCGGGTAAACACAGGGCGAAGAAGGCTCAGCGGCGTCAGACCGAAGCGTACGTATGGCTTGGGACGGGCGCCGTTTCTCTCGCCCTTGGCGTCGCCCTTACCGGCGGGTCGGGTGTTGCGCATGCAGACACCACAAACTCAACAGTCAGTGGATCGCGCGTCTCGCCGCCGGGGAATTCCGCCGCGACGACTACGATCCGTACAACCATCAGCGCGCAGAGCGTGAATACGTCAACTCTTTCATCCACGCCCAAGCTTGCGGGAGAAGAAAAGACAGCGACGTCGTTCGTCAGTACCAACGAATCCGTTGTCCGAAACCAAGATCAAAACCCACTTATCTTTCATAACAATCCAGGCCCGGGACCCACCCTCGCGGAGTCCGTAATCGGACTTAATCAGGGCGATCGGGGGGTCATTGCCGGAATTCCGGGCGTCGACATTCCGTTTATCGAGCTTGGCGGCGGGGGCGGCGGCTTGCTCTCGAAGATCGCAGGTGCACTTTCGGGCGGCCTGCTCTAACGAATACTGCCTTCCGGGTGCACGACGGGAATCGAACCCACGTACCCAGCTTGAGCCACTGCGCCTGCGTTAGGTACCGGCACGCATGCCGGGAGACGGGCAGGCGGCTGCACGCACTAGGTGTCCGCCCTCCCTGGTCTAGGTAGGGACAGGGGCAGCGCAGGCAGGTACTTGCGCTGTGGCACTTCGGGTTTGGAACCTGCGCCTGTGCCAGACACCGGGTGTCCGGGACGGATAGGGCGTCTGACCTGGGCACATCGGACCCCCTACCCCCAGGGGGTATACGTCGCCCAGCCGGGTAAGACCGGCTGGTAATGCGTCACCCCCGTTGTGTACGGGTTATGAAGTTATTAGAGCGCTGCTCTCTGATTTGAGCGTTTGCTAGAGATCCGTATTGCGGGTCGCCCAGACCTAGCCCTTTGCAGCCGCGAGAATCTTCTGAATCTTTGTTGTCGTATGTGCAGCCTTGACGTTGTACTGCGCCTCGGCGATCCTGCCCTTCTCGTCGACCACGAACGTCGAACGGATCACACCCCGAACGGTCTTGCCGTACATCATCTTCTCGCCGTAGGCGCCCCATGCCGTGAGCACCTCGCGATCCGGATCTGACAGCAACGGAAACGTCAACTTCTGGTCGTCGCGGAACTTGGCGAGTTTGGCGGGCTTGTCGGGGGAGATGCCGATGACATCCAGCCCCGCGCCGTTGAGATCGCTGCGACTGTCCCTGAAGTCGCACGCCTGCTTGGTGCATCCGGGCGTCGAGGCGGCGGGGTAGAAGTACACGATCACCCGGCGGCCCTTGTAGTCCGACAGCTTGACCGTGTTGCCGTCGGCATCGGGGAGGCTGAACGCAGGGGCGTTGTCGCCCACCTCGAGTCGCGGGGTCTGCGGCATGCGGGAATGGTCCCTTCTTCGACCGGTGCACTCCGATGAGCGCACGCTGCTCTAGGGTAGTTCGGCAGGGCAGCGCTCATGGAGGGGCTTGGAGGCAAGAAGTGGCGGACCGCGATCCCGACACCATCAAGCGGGACATCGATCAGGCTCGAGACCAGTTGGCGTCCACGGTGGATTCCCTCGCTGAGCGAGCCAACCCGAGCAGGATCGCCGACGACATCAAGGCGGGAGTCGTGCGGTTTGTCAAGAAGCCGGCGGTGGCCATCTCCCTGGCCGGCGTTGGGGCCATCGTTGTCGTTGTCGTTTTCCGCCGTATCCGGCGGCGCTGACGATTTGGCTCAGCAGCGACGCGCGGAGCGGAACCAGTCGGCGAACGAGAAGCTTGGCGGGTTGGCGACTCGGCCAAGGCGATTACAGGTATACACGTTGATGAGCCGTTGCGCAGTTACGTCGTCAGCTGAGCCCGCGCCGGACGCACCCGCGGAGAGTGATGCGTCCATGGTCGACACAGCTAAGACCTCGTTTCGTACCTCGCATGACCGTCGCCAGTCATGTAGTTCGCTATAGCTAATTAGAGGCTAGCATCCTCCCGTCTATCTACACCGCATAATTCGCTGTGAAGTGATATTTCCGTTACCGTCAAAAGGGGTGAGGAGTTCGTGGTGCGGAAGCCCATATGTGAGGCGTAGCACATTCTGACTCACCAAAACAGCCAATCTTCATAAATTTTTCGTGAGCGTTAATAGGCTACGGGGCGATCGTTGCCGGGGCAAGGGCTCCCGGCTCGCTCGCCGCGCAGGTTCTACGTTGAACTGAGCGCTCGCAGATCGAACCCTCGGCGCGCGCCTGGTCGGAGTTGGTGAAATGATTCGGACGTGATCGATGACGCCGACACGGCGCAGGCGAGGGAGCTGTTGCAGTCGCTGCACGCCCACGTTCACGAAATCTCCAAAAAGGTGGAATCCGCCGAAGGCCGCACGCGGAGAGTGCAGGGTCACGCCGCTGTAGTTGCCCGGCGCCGGGTGGCCAATCTCCGTCACGAACTCTACGAAGCTCATCGACTGATCGACGGACTGCACCGGCGCTTCCCGGATGCGCGACCCAGGCGTGTCACCGAGCCGCGTACTGAATGTTCACGCTGAGTGTGCGCCGTCAGGGTTTCGAACCCCGGACCCGCTGACTAAGAGTCACGCCTCCGCGGGGTGGTGACCAGAGGTAGTCGCGGTCGGGACGCACCACCGCGGCTGCCCGACACCGCCCACACTCGCACTCGGGGGATGGTTGCGCAGCCGGGCCAGGTACTGCTCGACGGCGCCCAACCGGATGCGCCGTGCCTCGGCGTTGAACAGGTCCACGGCAATCAGCTTGGTGCACTCGAT
>JAVXWV010000489.1:0-6850 GCA_032230775.1 Mycobacterium sp.
GATGACCGACCACGTGTGCGCGTGGGCGGCAGCCTCACCGCCGAGGTACCGGGCGTCAAGGTCCTCGAAGGCCGCGTCCATGTCGTCGACGTCGAATACCACCACCGCCCCGATCCGCTCGTCGGCATCGATCTCGAGGACGCCAAGTACCTCCGTGAGGAATCCCTCGGGCTCCAAGAACCGGTCACGACTCAGGGCGAGCCGCTCGCCGCGGGTCGCTATCACGGCAGATGTTGCTTCTTGTATACCGAGGTCGGCGATCGCGCGCATGCTTGCGATCTCGGCATCCCGACCGCGTCGCAGGCCGGCGTTCACCACGCGACGACGATCGTCTATTGAACTGTCGTCAACCATTAACGCCGCCATCGCGTCCCAGTCTCGGGCCGCAAAGCAAGCCAGGAAGCGATCATTGATTTGGCTCGCCGCGTTTTGGAGCCGCGGTGCCGGCCGACTGAGCTCCTCGAACCGGGCGAGCGCGGCGTTGATGTCTGCCTCGTCGAAGAATTCGGCGCGGCTAACCAAATCGCCGTCGACGGTCATGAACTCGACGACCCGCCACTCGGCGTCGAAGCCCTCATGCGTCGTTCCTCGAGCGACCTGGGTGAAGACCGTCCCGACATCATTCAGCCGATGGACAGCCTCGATGTAAGTGCTGAAGTCTCGCTCCGCATCCCACAGGGCACGGAAGTAAGCGGTCGTATCGCCAGGCGCGAAGGCGATCCCGCGCCGGTGGTCGAGGTTCACCCAATCCGGCGTCGTCGGCGGTAGCTCGCGCCGGACGAGCGCCGCGCGGGCCCCCGCGATGACTGACCACGTCTGCGCGTGCGCCGCCGCTTCGCCTGCGAGGTAACGGGTTTCGAGCTCCTCGAAGGCGGCGTCGAGGTCGTCGATGTCGAACTGGATGCCTGCCGCGATCCGGTTGTCTGTGTCGATTTCGATGATGGTCAACAACTCGAGGCCGAATGCTTCGGGCCGCTGACCGCCCGATACACGGGTACGACTGAGCGCGAGGCGCTCTCCGCGGGTCGCGATGACGACCGATTCGAAGTTCTTGACGCCCACGTCCACCACGGCCCGCAAATTCGCGGTCTGGGCATCACGACCGCGTTGGACGCCGCCACTTACCACCCGACGACGATCGTCGTTGCAAATGTCGTCGGTGATCATCTCCGCCATAGCGTCCCAGTCGCGAGCCGCGAGGTACGCGTTGAAGCGGTCGTATGCCCGGCTCGCCGCGTTTTCCAGTTGCGGCGCTGGCAGACTGAGCTCGTCAAACCTCGCGAGCGCCGCGTCGATGTCTGTTTCGTCGAAAAGCTCGCTGTCGTTGATCAGGTCGCCTTCGACCGTCGCGACATTGATATAGCGCCACTCCGCTTCGAACCCCTCTTGCGAGGTCCCACGTACCGCCTGAGTGACGACCGCTCCGAGGTCGCTCAACCGATGCACGGTCTCGACGCGGAACTTGATGTCCGGAATTTGATCCCAGGACGCGCGTAGGAATGCGAACAGGTCACCGGGCGCGAACGATGTCACCCGCCGGTGGTCGATGTTGATCCAGTCCGGTGTCGTCGCGGGGAGTTCGTGCCGGTTGATCCCGGCGACGTTCTGCGCAACGACCGACCACGAGTGCGAGTGGGCTGCCGCTTCGCCGGCGAGATACCGGGTCTCGAGTTCCTCGAAGGCGGCGTCGATGTCATCGAGATCGAACGCGATGTGGGCAGCGATCCGGTTGTCGGCGTCGATCTCGACAATGCCGAGCGCCTCGGAATGGAACGCCTCGGGCCGTTGGTCGCGACCTGACAAATGGAGACGACTGAGGGCGAGGCGCTCCCCGCGGATGGCGATCACGGACAACGTCCCGCTCACGGTCACCTCGGCTGTCGCCCGCATGCCTGCGATTTCGGCATCCCGACCGCGTCGGAGGCCAGCATTCACCACCCGACGGCGATCGTCAGTGGAAATGTCGTCGGCCAATATTTCTGCCATGGCATCCCAGTCGCGGGCCGTAAAGTGCGCCCAAAGGCGCTCGGCTACTCGGCTTGCCGCGTTTTCCAGCCGTCGCGCCGGCTGGCTGAGTTGATCGAACTGGGCGATCGCGTCGTCAAGGTCTGCTTGGTCGAATAGCTCGCAGCGGCTGATCACATCGCCGGTGACCGTCAGGACGTTGACGTCGTGCCACTCGGCGTCGAAGCCTTCTTGCGAGGTTCCATGTGACGTAATGGTGACGACGGCTCCGAGGGTGTTCAGCCCGTGCACAGCCTCGACGTAGATCTTGAAGTCAGGTGCGTCGTCTAACGTGGCTCGGATGTACGCGATCATGTCGCCCGGCGCGAAAGCTATCCCCCGGCGGTGGTCGATGTTCACCCAATCAGGCGTCGTCGCGGGGAGTTCGTGCCCGTTGATTGTGGCGTAGGTTCCCGCGACCACTGACCACGTGTGCGCGTGGGCGGCCGCTTCCCCGGCGAGGTATCGGGCGTCGAGGTCCTCGAAGGCGGCACCAATGTCGTCGGGGTCGAACGCAACGAGCGCCGTGATCCGCTCGTCGACGTCGATGTCGACTATCTGTAGGAGATCGGCACGGTACGGCTCGGGTCCCTCGTCGCTGCGCGAGTATCGGACACAAGTGAGGGTGAGGCGTTCCCCGCGGGTCGCAATGGCGTCTGATGTCGCCTCCGTTATCCCGAGGGCGGCGGCCGCCCGCAAGTCTTCCATCAAAGAACCCCGACCGCGTCGGATCTCGCCGCCTACCACAGGCCGACGATCGTGCTGGTAATAGTCGTCGGCGAGGATCGCGGTTATCCCATCCCAATCGCGGGCCGTGAACTGCGCGTGGAGGCGCTCGTATACTCGCGTCGCGGCGTTTTCGAGCCGTCGTGTGTGTGGATGCAGTTCTTCAAAGCGGGCAAGTGCGGCGTCGAGGTCATCGTCTTCGTACACGTCCATTCTCGCCTGTCCGGACGCGAACGAAATGAGACAGATACGGGCCCACTGCAATTCGTTCCCGTGGAGGTCAGTGCCTTCGATGACGAGGCTTCCGACGACGCCGTGGGCGTCGAGAGCATGCACCGCCGTCACTCGGTAGCGAGCATCGGGTACGAGCGCCCACAGGTCCTCGACTGCCCGCCCGAAGTCCCCTGCGGCGAACGGAAGTCGTCGATGATCGGCGTACGCAACTTCCCTCGTCATCGGCCCCCGCTCGTGACGGTTGAGCGCGCCGAGTCCGTTCATGACGAACTGCCAGATGCGCGAGTACGGCGCCGCCTCACCGGCGAGGTAGCGGGAATCGAGCTCCTCGATGGCCGCATCGATGTCGTCGAGATCGAACGCGAAGCGTGCGACGATCCGCTCGTTGGCGTCGATCTCGATAATGCCTAGTACCTCGGCGTGGAACGCCTCCGACCGCTGGTCTCGGATCGAGAAGCGGTCACGAGTAAGGACGAGGCGCGCCCCGCGGGTCGCAATGACCGTCGACGTTATGTCCGTGCACGAAACGTCGGCGACAGCTCGCACGTTTGCCATCACGGCGTCCCGACCATGCCGGACTCCCGCGCCCACCACTCGTCGACGATCGTCGTCGAATAGGTCGTCGGCCATTGTCTCAGTCATCGCGTCCCAGTCGCGCGCCGCGAAGTGCACGTTCAAGCGCTCGATCAATCGGCTCGCCGCGTTTTCCAAATGCGGTGCCGGTCGACTGAGTTGATCGAACTTCGCGAGCGCAGTACCGAGGTCGGCCTCGTCGAATACCTCGCAACGGCTGACCAGATCACCTTCGACCGTGCAGATGAAGGCGATCCGCCACTCGGCGTCGAAGCCTTCTTGTGAAGTTTCATGCCCGACATGGGTCCAGACCACTCCCAGATCGTTGAGCCGGTGGACTGCCTCGACATACGTACGGATGTTCTGGTCGAGGTCCAAACCGGCACGGGCGTATGCGATTACCTCACCGGGAGCGAACGCCGTTCCGCGACGGTGATCGATGCTCACGCAGTCCGGCGTCATCGCGGGCAGCTCGTGGCGGTTAAGCGCGGCGTAGCCAGCCGTTATCACCGACCATGCGTTGGCGTGTGCGGCCGCTTCGCCGGCGAGGTAGCGGGCATCGAGCTCCGCGAACGCGGCGTCGACGTCGTCGGGGTCGAACAGGACGTGTGCCGAGATCTGGTTATCGGCGTTGATCTCGATAACGCTGACCCCGTTGTGGGAGGACTGGGACCAGTCGCGGACAGACAAATAATCACGAACGAGGACGAGGCGCTCCCCGCGGGTCGCCACGATGGTCAACGTTATGTTCAGGGTGCCAACCTCGGCAAAGGCCTGCATGTTCGCGATTTCGGCAGCCCGACCGTGCCGGAGGCCGGCGTTCACCACTGGTCGACGATCGTCAGTCATAAAGTCGTCGGCCAATGTCTGGGCCATGGCGTCCCATTCACGGGCGGCGAAGTGCGCAAAGTAGCGCTCGAGCACTCGATTTGCCGTGTTTTCCAACCGCGGCGCGTGCGGGCCCTGTTCTTCAAAGCGGGCGTGCGCGGCATCGAGCTCCGCGACCGCGGCGTCCATGTCGTCGATGTCGAACCACACCTGAAGCGCGATCCGGCTCTCCTCGTCGATGCCGTAGAGCTGGAGAAATTCGTCTTGCGGTGCCCCAGGGCTGACGTCGGCGGTGCCCGTCAGCACGCGAGCCAGAGCCAGGCGTTCGCCTCGCACTGCGATAACGACTTGACTGCCCCGTACGTCGCCCGTTTCGAGAACGCGCCGATGCCTTCGTCGCCACTCGCCCGATGGGAGATCGATCTGGGAAAAGCCGACGATCTTCCGGTGACTCTCAGCGACGACGTCGGGTGCAAACAGCTGCTCGACATCGTCCCAGGCCTCGCGATGAATAGCAGCCAGCACGCGTTCACCCGCTCGTACGCATGCATTGTCCAGCTCGACGGTCGGCCCTTCGGGTTCGGCTGGGGCAGACGGGATGTCGCGCTCACCGAGAGTACGGCGTGCCGTCTCGGCCAGTGCCGCAGCCCCTTTCAGTTCGTACAGGGCGACCGCCCGCTCGGCGGCGGCACGCGCGCCAGCGTTGTCGCCGGCGATGCTCAACACCGTCGCCAATGACAGGCAGGCATCGCCGTGATCGACCAAGAGGTCAGTGCGCTCGGCCACTGCGACGGCCTCCTCGGCCACCCGCCTCGCCTCGTCATGAGCTCCACCGCGCGCCAGCAGCTGTGCCCGAGCCGTTCGCCAGGCGATCGACGGCTTCAGCGCGTGGCCCGCGAGACGCTCACTCTCCCTACACAATTCGTTGGCCTCGGCGTCCCTGTCGAGCGCCAGACACGCTCTAGCCAGCAGCGCGGCGGTTTCGGCGGTGTCGGCATCCAAGCCCATTCGACGGAAGCCGTTGTAGGCCCGTCGCAGGTGCGGCTCGGCGGCTGCAGGATCATCGGCGACCAACTCGAGGATGCCTGCGAACTGGTCAACCTCGAGTAATGCGTGCCGCATGCCGAGTTCGGTTAGCGTGCGTCTGGCGGAGTCGAGCAGGCTACGGCCTGCGGCGGCGCGGCCGCGTAACGCATCGAGCACGGCTTGGCACCGCGTCGACGTCGCCTCGACGACCGGCGAACCCGTTGTGATGCGGAGCAGCCGAACGACATCCAGACACCGCCCGCCTGCGCGGGGCACCGGGTTGGGACCCCACAGCGCCGCGAGTGGCGCATTCGCCAGCACGGCGTTTACTCGGCGGTGTTCCCGCGCGCGTCGCGCCGCCGTGAGAGCGTGGTCCAACGCCGTTTCGGCATCGGCGATTCGTCCCAGTCTGGCGAGGCAGCCCGCTCGGACGGTGTAAGCCTTGGCCTCCCCCGCGGCGTCATCGAGTCCGGCCAGCTCTTCGGCAGCCGCCGCCAGCGCGGATTCGATTTCGTCCAAGCGTTCGGGATCGGTGAGCATCGAGAGCTGGCCGTCGAAGCACGTCCCCCACGCCGCGAGACGGGCTGAATCGCGCGTCGCCGCTTGCAGTTGCGAAACCGCGCCCGCTGCAGAGACTACGTCCCCCGCGGCAAGTAGCGCCTCGCAGCGGGCGACCAGGAGTTCGGCTTGTTGGTCGTCGCGGTCGGGCAGTTCCTCGTCAACCTCCTCCAGAGCGTGTACGGCGCGGTCGTAGAGGTCGGCCGCGCCTTCGTAGGCCAGGCGTGCCATCGCCTGATCTGCGGCACGCCTGCAGTAGTCGACGGCCTTGGCCGCATTTCCCGCCCACGCACATTCGAAGTAGTGGTGAGCCAGGTCGGCCAGCAGCTCGTCGTCTGCGCCGGGCTCGGATTCCAGTGTCGTGGCGATGCTCTGGTGCAGCCGCATGCGCCGGACGGACGCCAGCTCGGCGAGCAGCGACTGGCGGACGATGGCGTGGTTGAAACGGTAGCGACCACCGGGCTCCTCGATGACGATGCCCGCCTTGCACGCTTCGTCGAACGCGTCGACGAGGTCATCACCGACAACGCGCTCAACCAAATCGAGCGCGAACCGGCTGCCGACAACCGCGGCCGCCGCGAGGGCCTTGTTCGTCTCCGCCGGAAGTCGAGAAAGCCTGCGGCTCACCGCTTCACGAACCCCCTGCGGCAGGGTGCTCGGATCCCAACGGCCGCCACTTTCCTCTACATGGCGCAACGCCTCGATGAGGAAGAACGGATTACCACCCGTGACTGACGCCAGTGCCCGGGCAAGTTCTTCATCGTCGTAGCCGGCCTCGGCGACATATTCGCTCACGTCGACCTCGTCGAGGCCGCTGAGCTGAAGGCGGGTGGCGGACCCGTCGCGGTGAAGGTCGGCGAGCATCGCCGCCAGAGGGTGGGAGCGGTCGAGGTCGGTGCTG
>JAVXWV010000509.1:0-8621 GCA_032230775.1 Mycobacterium sp.
TTCGGGCCTCGTCGCGGATCGAGTTGCCGTAGTCGAACACCTCAGCGCCGCGGTCCTTGAATCCCACCATCGCCGCGACGTGCTTGGCCATCGACTGCTGGGCCTGTTCGGTGAAGTAGACGGGATCCTTGTCGGCCATCTTCTTCATGTCGTCGAACTCGATGCCGATCGGCAGGTACGACAGCGGATCGTGCGCCGAGGTCTGGTCGGTGACGATGTCGATCGGGGCGTCGCGGCGCAGCAGCTCGGGAAGCACCTCGGCGGCGTTGCCGAGCAGCCCGATCGACAACGGCCGCTTGGCGTCGCGGGCCTCGACGGCCAGCCGGAGGGCGTCGTCGATGTCGGCGGCCTTGACGTCGAGGTAGCGGTGCTCGATGCGGCGGTCGATGCGGGTCTCGTCGCAATCCACACAGATCGCCACCCCGTCGTTCATCGTCACGGCCAGCGGCTGCGCGCCGCCCATGCCGCCCAGTCCGGCGGTGAGGGTGATGGTGCCTGCCAGCGTGCCGCCGAACTTCTTCTTCGCGATCGCGCCGAAGGTCTCGTACGTGCCCTGCAGGATGCCCTGCGTGCCGATATAGATCCACGAGCCCGCCGTCATCTGCCCGTACATCATCAGGCCCTCGGCCTCGAGCTTGCGGAACTGCTCCCAATTCGCCCAGTCGCCAACGAGATTCGAGTTCGCGATCAGAACGCGCGGCGCCCATTCGTTGGTGCGGAACACACCGACTGGCTTGCCGGACTGCACCAGCATGGTCTCGTCGTTCTCCAGTCCGCGCAGCGTCCGCACGATCGCGTCGAACGCTTCCCAGCTGCGGGCGGCGCGGCCGGTGCCGCCGTAGACCACCAGGTCTTCGGGATGCTCGGCGACCTCAGGGTCGAGGTTGTTCATCAGCATCCGCAGTGCGGCCTCCTGCTGCCAGCCCTTGCAAGTCAACTCGGTGCCGCGGGGGGCCCGAACGAGGCGTGGCGTGGACGTAGTAGCAGACACTGTGCTCTCTTTCCCCTGGTCAAACTCGGTGTTGGTACCAGGACACCGCACCGACGCCCATTGCGGTAGGGAGAATGCCGGGATACTGTCTCGTATCCGAGACGCACGGGAGGTACGCGGTGTCCAGCACGTCACCAGCAGTGGGTCGGGCGCTCGACGTGCTCCTCCACCTCGCGTCCCGGCCGGGGCCCGTGCAGGGCTCGGCGTTGATCCGAGACGTCGGCATGCCACGATCGTCGGCCTATCACTTGCTCGACGTGCTGATCGAGCGCGGCTTCGTCGTGCATCTGCCCGATCAGCGCGCATACGCACTGGGGTTCTCGGCATTCGAGGTCGGTGCGGCGTATCTGCGCCACGAGCCGCTCGAGCACATCGCCAGGCCCATCCTCAAGCGGTTGGTCGCGGGCGTCGGTGAAACGGCCCATCTTGGAATCCTTTACGGCGCTGAGAGTGTCTACTTGCTCAAGGAGCAACCGCAGACCGCCGGTGTGCCCGTCACCCTGGTCACCGACGTGGGCGTGCGGTTGCCCGCGCACCTCACGGCGAACGGCCGATCGATCCTCGCGCACCTGTCCGCCGCTCAGGTCAGGGCGCTGTTTCCATCGTCTGCGACGTTCATCCATCGCACCGAACGCGGGCCCAATTCCCTTGCGGAGCTACGGCGAATCCTGCAGACAGAACGCGAACAGGGCTGGGCGGAGGAGGCCGGGATGATCACCGAGGGGCTGCAGTCGGTCGCGGCGTGTGCCTTCGACCATGCGGGGCGTCCGGTTGCCGCGTTCAGCGTGACCCGTCGCGAGGACCGGCCGAACACCGCACTGCCCGCCTTGGTCGAGGCCGTTCGCGGGGCGGCGCGGCAGTTGACTCAGGCGTTGTCCGGACACGCACCCGACGGCTGGTTCTGAATCCCGGCGAGCAGACGCAAAAGCCCCCGACACGCGCAAGAAAGGGTGCCTTTTGCGTCTGTTCGGCCAGAAAACTTTCATGTACCATCTGGTACATGATTACGGATTGTGGCGTGGATATTGATGCGCCGGCAGCTGTTGTCTGGGACGTGTTCAGCGACGTCGAGCGGTGGCCCGAATGGACCGCTTCGGTGACCCGGCTCGTCGCCCTCGACGGGCCCGGTCTCGCGGTCGGCAAGCGTTTCGAGATCAAGCAGCCGCGGATGCCGAAGTTGGTCTGGGAGGTCACCGACGTGACACCCGGCGAGGCGTGGACCTGGGTGCAGCGGTCGCCCGGCGGCGTGACCGTGGCCCGCCATGAAGTCATCCCCGAATCCGACCGGCGCACCCGCGTTCAACAGCAGCTCGACCAGCGCGGGCCGGTTGGCGCCATGGTGGGGTTGGTCATGCGCGGGATGACGAAGCGCTATCTGGAGTTGGAGGCCGCCGGCCTCAAGGCCAGAAGCGAGCAGCGGGCCGTCAATGGCCCGACAGCCTGACCTCGAGCGGCGCCAGGAGCTGCTCGACGCGGTGGTGAAGGAGTGCGCGGCGCACGGCATCGGTGACCGCTCACTTCGCGATATCGCCGCGGCGGTCGGCACAAGCCACCGCATGCTCCTGCACCACTTCGGCTCGCGCAACGAGCTTTTGCTCGCAATCGTCGACGAGGTCGAACGCCGCCAAAGAGCCGTGCTACACGAGCTACGAACCGAACCCGCGGCGGCGGTCGCCGCCATGTGGGCCAACCTTCGCCGTCCGGAGCTGCGCCCGTTCGAGCGCCTCTTCTTCGAGTGCTACGCGCGCGGCGTCCAGGGTGAGCAGCCGTTCGCCCGGATGCTGCCGGGGGCGGTGGACGCGTGGCTGTCCGAAGACGAGACGACGGATCCCGCGCTGGTGCGCCTCGGGCTCGCGGTCATGCGTGGCCTGCTCCTTGACCTGGTAGCCACCGATGATCGCCGCGGTGTGGACGCGGCCGCGCAGGCCTTCGCGGACTTGGTTAGGCGGGCGGACCGCTAGCCGCCTGAACTTGCCTTGGCAGCGGCCGCGACGGCAGCCTTGCCTTCGGGGCTGGCGGCGGAGTTGCCTGGCGTGGTTGCCGACGCGACGCCAGCTTCGCAGTTCAGCGACACCAGCATCTGGGTAGTCGCGGAACCACTGCTGTTGGCCGGTGCCTGTACTGTCCTTTGCTGTGCCCGGGTGACGATGCAGTCAGGCCACGCTTTTTGGTCGCCGACGGCCGTCGACACCACCGCCGTCATACCGGCGCCGCTAATCGCAGTCTGCGCGTCCGAGTACTTCTGCCCCGCTACGTCTGGGGGCGAACCAGCCACGGCCACACCGCTTCCTGCCAGGGCCAGCGCCGCACCGGCAACCGCGGTGGCGCTCGCCCCGAGTACAGAACGTGTGCCGCGCATCATGACCCAGCCTTGACGGCCGGCTTCGCTTCTGTCACCTCAGGTGTCGACGCCGGCGTCGCAGGAGGAGATGCCGTCGCACCCATGGTCATGCCCGCAACAGAAGGCTGTGTGAAGACTGTATTCGTGGGCGCATCACCGGAGCCGGCCAACACGTCGGCACGCCCTGAGCCATCGCCGTCAAACGCCACGGTCAGGGCACCCGCCACCACCACCGCCGCTCCGGCCAGCACCGCTCCTGCCAATTTCACCCCGCGTCGCTTCGTCCGCGGTCGAATCGTATTCATGTCGGGATCGTTGCGCGCGCACCATCGGATTCACTGAATCGACGCTGTGAGCTCACTGGAATCGCCTGTGAGCTCACTGGAATCGCGAGACATTTACATGCAAGTCACAAATCGTCCAGGGATGTCTCAGGGTGCGTTCAGTCGAAGCTCAGGCGCGCCCGCACGGATGCCGCGCTGTCGGCGGCAAGCGCTTCCTCCGCGACCTGGTGCGCGTCAACGGTGTTCACCGCGCGAACCGCCTCCTTGGTGGCGGGAATCGCCGGGGGAGTGACGGACAACGCGTCCACGCCCATCCCGAGTAACAGGGACGCGGCCCGCTCATCGGCCGCGAATTCGCCGCACACCGACACCGACGCCCGGCCCGCGGACCCCTGACAGGTTGCCCGAATCAGTTGCAGCAAGCCGGGGTCGAAGGTGTCGCCGATCGAAGCGACCGCGTCGTTGTTGCGGTCGGCGGCCAGCGCGTACTGCGTCAGATCGTTGGTACCGATGGACAGGAAGTCCACGTGGCGGGCGAACACACCGGCTTTGAGCGCGGCCGCAGGGACCTCGACCATAATGCCCACCTGCAACCCCGACGGACGACCACTGCCGGCGCGGCTGATCGCCGTCTCCAAAAGCTCATGCGCCGCGAACAATTCGTCGAGCGTGGCGATCATCGGGAACATCACACTGACCGGTGTCTGCCGCGCCACCCGCACCATCGCCAGCAACTGGTCGGACAGCAGCTCCGGATGCGCCAACGACAGCCGAATGCCGCGCACACCGAGGTAAGGGTTCGTCTCGGCGGCCGATGGCAGGAATTCCAACGGCTTGTCGCCGCCGACATCCAAGGTCCGCAACGTGATCCGCCGTCCTTCGAGGGACTCGCCGATCTTGCGGTACACGGCGAACTGCTCCTCGACGTCCGGCGCGTCCTGGCGGCCGAGGAACAGGAACTCGGTGCGGACCAGACCGGCGAGATCCGCGCCATTCGCCGCCGCGGCGCGGGCGTCGTCCACCGAGCCGACGTTCGCGCCAACCGGCACCGTGATGCCGTCACCGGTTACAGCAGGCTCGGCGGCGTGGGCGTGTGCCTGGCGCTGTCGCTGCGCGAGGGTGGCGACCCGGGTCTGAAACTCCTGGCGGACCTCCTGCGCCGGGTCGACGACGAAATCGCCCCGACCGCCGTCCACCGCGACGACCGTGCCGTCCGGAATCGACAACACCGATGGGCCTGCGCCGACGACCACCGGAATCCCCTTTGCCCGCAACAGGATGACGTTGTGCGCATGCGGGCTACCGAACGCCAGCAGTACCGCTGCCACCCGCGCCGGATCGAGTTCGGCAGCCTCCGCGGGAGTCAAGTCCGCCGCAATCACTACACCCGTCCGGCCGACCGAGTGCTCGCTACCGCCCAACAGAGCCCGCAGCACCTGATCGCCGACCGCGCCAACATCCTCGGCTCGCGCCCTCAGGTACGGATCTGGAACGGCCGCGAACTCGGCGGCCAGGTCCTGCACGGCGGCCGACCACGCAGACACCGCGGACAGCCCGCCGTCGATACGGCTGCGCACGCTGTCGAGCAGTGCGGCGTCGTCGAGCAGCAGTTGATGAGCATCGAAGATCGCCGCCTCGGCCTCACCGACGTCGCGGGCGGTGCGGGTCCGCAGCTGGCTGATCGTGCGCCGGACCGCCGCGATCGCCTTGCCGAGGCGGCGCCACTCGACCGCGGGCTCGTCGGCCGGGGTGTCGGCAACCGTGATGGCACCCAACCGCGCCGAGTGGGCAGGCCCGATTCCCAGCCCTGGTCCGGCAGCGATCGGCGCCTGATGCACTGCTGCCTCTGGCGGGGGAGCGGCCTCGCCAGGGACCTCATCGAAGTTTCGCGCAGCCAGCGACAAAATGTGGTCAAGGGATTCGACGGCCTGGCTGCCCGACACTCGCACCTCGACCTCGTCGCCCGACCGCACGCCCAGTGTCGCGATCTTCGAAAGACTGCCGGCATCAACCCATTCCGACCCGGTGCGGCGATTGCGGATCCGCGCATGAGCGTCGCGACGACGCACCTCCTGCACCAAGCGTGCAGCCGGCCGGGCATGCAGCCCGTGCTGATTCGCGACGACGAAGCTGCCAGTGAGCTCGTCGGAGTCGCGATCAACATCGGTCACTGCGGTTGGCGCGGAGCCGAGATGGCCGACCTTTCCGGCGAGCGCACCGGCGGCTTCCGCGGCGACCTCGTTGCTGTCCGCGCCGTTGGCCGCGGCCACCGCCGCGACCACGAGGCCCTCGACAAGGGGAGCGGGGCACAGCACCACGCGCTCACGCAGGTCGTCGTCGAGCAGTTCGAGCGCGAGTTCGGCGGACAGCACCGCACTGCCCAGGTCCATCAGCACCACGACGCCGGCACCCTGATCGGCTGCGGTAATGGCGTCGACGATCTGCGCAGCATCGGTCCCGAATGTGGTGTCGTCAAGGCCCGCGGCGACTGCAATGCGGATCTGCTTGCCGTGCAACATTTCCTGGGCGAGCGCCACCGCAGCGCGCGCCAGCGGCCGGCTGTGCGAAACGACAACGAGTCCGACGGTCACAGTCTCAGCCGCCCGTGGCGAAGGCTGACGCGGAGGCCGCGATCAGCATTGCCGCCGAGGTCGCGCCCGGATCGAGATGGCCCACGCTGCGTTGCCCGAGGTAGCTGGCACGGCCCTTGCGGGCGACCATGGATTCCGTTGCGTCGCGACCCTTTTCGGCTGCAACGGTGGCGTCTGCGAGCGCCGCCGCGAGACCGCCGCCGGAGGAGGCCAGCGCTGCATCGAGAGCGTCGAGGGCGGGCGCCAGCGCGTCAAACATTGTCTTGTCGCCCGCCTCGGCGCGGCCGCGCTGCACCACGCCCTCGACGCCGGCGCGCAACGCCTTCGCGAAGTCAGCAGAGTCGACGCGTTGCCCCGCACCCAACGCGCCGGCCATCCGCAGGAAGAAGGTCCCGTACAGGGGGCCGCTGGCTCCGCCGACCGACTTCACCAGCGTCATACCCACCTGCTTGCACAGCGCAGACATATCGGCCGGAGTCGCTTCATCAAGCGATTCGAGCACCGCCGTCATGCCGCGGTCCATATTGATGCCGTGGTCGGCGTCCCCGATGGCCGCGTCGAGTTCAGTGAGGCGTTGCGCGTTTTCGCCGATCACGCGGGCGAACTCGCGCACCCACGCGATCACGAACGACAGGTCGACATCAGCCATTCAGCATCCCCTCCGCAGCGCGGGCGTGTTGACCGGGTGATCCCACAGCCGCAGCAGTTCATCGTCGGCCCGCAGCACCGTGACCGAGCAGCCGGCCATGTCCAGGCTGGTGATGTACGGGCCGACCAGCGATCGCGCAATCCGAACGCCGGCCTTGTCGAGGATGGCGGCGAATTCCGAATACATGACATACAACTCGATTAGCGGAGTCGCGCCCATGCTGTTGACGAACAGGATCACGCCGTCGTCACCGGAGAAGTCGAGGTCGGCCAGCACTGGGTCGAGCATGAGTTCGGCAACGGCTCGCGCGGGCTGCATCGGCATCCGCTGGCGGCCGGGTTCGCCGTGGATGCCGATGCCCATTTCGATCTCGGTGTCAGACAGGTCGAATGTCGGATGACCAACGGCCGGCACAGTGCACGACGTCAACGCGACACCCATGCTGCGTGAGGCGGCGTTGACGCGCCGCGCGACGTCCGCGACGTCCGACAAGGCGCGGCCCTGATCCGCCGCGGCGCCTGCGATCTTCTCTACCAACACCGTCGCCCCGACACCGCGCCTGCCGGCGGTGTACGTGCTGTCCTGCACCGCGACGTCGTCGTCGACGACAACGGATTCGACAGTGATGCCCTCGGCGTCGGCCAGTTCGGCGGCCATCTCAAAGTTCATCACGTCGCCGGTGTAGTTCTTCACGATGTGCAGCACACCAGCGCCGCCGTCGACGTTCTTCGTTGCCTCCAGCATCTGGTCGGGCACCGGCGAAGTGAAAACCTCACCCGCACAAGCGGCGTCGAGCATGCCCTGCCCGACGAAACCGCCGTGCAAGGGTTCGTGGCCAGAGCCGCCGCCGGAGATCAAACCCACCTTGCCGGCGATGGGCGCGTCGCCGCGGTAGACGATGCGGTTGGTCTCGTCGATACGCAGTTCGGGATGTGCGACGGCCATGCCGCGCAGCGCTTCGGCGATGACGTCGGCGGGATCGTTGATGAGCTTCTTCATCGGATGGCTCCTTACGCTGCGGTGGTGGTCTGGGCGGTTGGCACGGCGACGGGGACCGGTGTGGCGTCGGCGCGGGTGCGGGAGATCGCGACATATGCGAACGCGGCGAGCGCGCCTGCGGTGAATTCGGCGACCAGGTACACCGGCAGCTGAGACCAGGACACCGAGCCGCCCGCGAGCTGCTGAACGAGCATGGGGCCGAAGGTGCGGGCCGGGTTGATCGAGGCACCCGTGGTGGGCGCGACCGGGATGATCGCCGCGAACACCACCAAACCGATGGCCACACCGGCGAATCCGGCAGAGGCCTTGCGGTGTATCACACCGAAAACGGTGAACACGAGAATGAACGTACCCACGAACTCGGCGAAAAAGGCCTGTACGGCACTGACATCTCCGGAATAGGTCGCGACGCCCAGTCCGGCGTCGCGGGCGGCCGTGCCGAGCACACCGATGATCGCGGCCGCGCCGACGACGGCGCCGACGGCCTGCGCGGCGATGTATGCGGGCACCCGCGACCACGGGAACTTTCCGGTGACAGCCAGCCCGAGCGTGACGGCCGGGTTGATGTGGTTGCCCGAGATGTGTCCGAGGGCGTAGATGGTGGCCACGACGACTGTGGCGAACGCGAACGAGATCATCCCCAGATCGGCCATCGTGAACGGCGCGTCCCCGTTGACGATGATCGTCGCGGGCACCGAGCCCACGCCGACGAAGACGAGGAAAGCGGTCCCGATGGCCTCGGCCGCGAGTTTCTGGGTGAGGGAAG
>JAVXWV010000529.1:0-2631 GCA_032230775.1 Mycobacterium sp.
ACTCGCACCGACACACGCACCCGAACCCGACACCATCCGGCACCCAACACCGACACCCCAGCAATACGAGACGACACGGCGACTCACACCGACACACGCACCCGAACCCGACACCGTCCAGCACCCAACACCGACGCCACAGCAAGACGAGACGACACGGCGCCTCACACCGATCCGCGCACCCGAACCCGACACTATCCGGCACCCAACGCCCGCGACGACCCAACTACGCCAGCACCGCGGATACGTCGTCCTCGACGACAACGCCCGGTTCGATATCGACCGAGACTGCTTAATCGGCTGCGCTCCGAACAAATCCGATGCTGCCCAGCTCGGCCTTCGCCCGATCCGCATCGAAGACCGTACGGGTGAATTGTCCGATGCCCACGCGGAAATTCGGTGGGTAAACAATGAGGTAGTCATCGTCGACCGCGAGTCGGCCAACGGCGTCTTCATGTGCGCTCCCGGACGGCGAACCTGGACCCGGCTCACCCCCTGGCAACCCACGCGCTGGCTCCCCGGCGCATCTGTCCGGATCGGCAACCGGATACTTCAGCTAGAAGCTCCAGCCGAAGGTGCCCGCGGCAAGCCATCGTGAACGTTGCGCTACCCGACGCGCAAAGCCGGCCCGCCCCCAGGGGGTGGCGGGGCGACGGGTAGCTATCGCGTTCAGCGCTGTGCGATGAAGACCGGTACGTTGCCGACCACCGGCGACTTCTTGGGCGTCTGGTTCACGGGCGCTAGGACGCCGCCCGCCTGCTGCTGCGCGCCGGCGGCGCCGCCCTTCACCGTATTGGAGACGGTGACCGTTCCACCGGTGCAGGTGACAGTCTTCCCATCGACCAAGACACTCTGACCTTCATCGATCGGGATGTCGTAACCGTCCTTGTCGGTGTAGTGACATCCGCTCTCGCCGGCGCCGTTGACGGGCTGGGCATGAGCGGTCGCCGGGGCCAGGGCGACGAAGGCCAGGGCGCCGAGGAGCGTCGCTGCGTACTGGAAGCGGGTCAGCTTGCGGGTGGTGGAGTTGATCATTAAGGGGGTTCCTGTCGTTGGGTTGTGCGTGGGCTGTTGAGAGAAATCATGCTGGTCAAAGGGGTGCCTCCGTAATCGCCCACAAGCCAGATTCCACGTCTGAGAGGAGAGGTTTTCCTATCCGCCCGGTAAGGACGGCGCGGATGTCCTGGGGTTTCGAAGTCTGTGTAGGCGCGGCCTGGCGAGTGCCTCAGCAGTCGGTCGTTGTGCGCGGTCACGGGGGCCGAGCCAAGTTAAGTTGGCGGAATTCACGCTCTAGCTGTGCCAGTTTGTAGGCTTCTGGATATGCCGTTGAACAACGGTGAGGTCTTCGCCGGATACGTCATTCAGCGGTTGCTCGGAGCTGGAGGTATGGGTGAGGTTTACCTCGCCCAGCATCCTCGTCTGCCTCGTCAAGACGCTCTCAAGATCTTGTCATCGGCCTCAACGGGCGACGAGGAGTTTCGGGCGAGATTCAATCGCGAGGGCGAATTGGCAGCGACACTGTGGCACCCACACATCGTGGGCGTTCTCGATCGCGGTGAGTTCAACGACCGGCTCTGGATCTCGATGGACTACGTGGATGGCACTGACGCGGGTCGATTGATTCGAGAGCGCTACCCGGGCGGCATGCCAGAACAAGATGTCGCAGAAATCGTGACAGCGGTCGCAGATGCGCTCGACTTCGGTCATGAGCGCCGTCTGCTCCATCGTGACGTCAAGCCTGAGAACATCCTCGTGACCGCATCTGACGGCCACCGCCGCAGGGTGCTGTTAACCGACTTCGGCATCGCTCGCAGAATTGATGACGTCAGCAACCTCACTGACGAGAACGTCGCCGTGGGGACTATCAATTACGTGGCTCCCGAGCAACTCTTGGGCAAGCCGCTTGACGGCCGGGCGGATCAATATGCGCTGGCTGCCACGACCTTTCACCTACTAACCGGCGCGCCACCATTTCAAGACTCAAATCGCGCTGTCGTCATCAGCCACCATCTGGGTACGCCGCCCCCGCGGATATCGGACCACCGACCCGATCTCGCGCACCTCGACGGCGTGCTCGCGCGGGCGCTGGCCAAAGACCCCAACGAGCGATACCCAACCTGCCTCGACTTTGCCCGTGCCCTCACGCAGCAGGATCCAGGCGGCGATGCCGCTCGCCCGCAGGCGACGGGATCGCGTCCCGCTCAGGACCTCGGTTCAGGCCATCGTCCACCCACGCAGCGTCTCGAGCGTTTGGTCGTTCATGGGACAGCACGCGGCGTACGGCGAAGCACGGTCGGTGATCAACAACAGGTCGGGAGCTTGTCGTTCCAAGTCGTGCCATACGACCCAATAAATGACTTGCGTGGTCCTGTTCCGGTCGAGATACAAACTCAACTCGTAGCGGGTCAGCTTGCAGACGGGGATGAGGTCGAGGTCAGCGGCGTCTGGGACGGCGCCACCCTCGACGCAGACACGATCGTCAACTTGTCGGCCGGAGCTCGTCCCAAGCGACCGCGGTCCAGCGCCCGCGCGAAATCGCCGCGCGACAAGGCGCCGAAAGCCAGAAGGGTGCCCAGAGTTGCACTCGTCGCACTCGCCGGTGTGATCGTGTTGACCGCGGCAGCGGTGCTG
>JAVXWV010000570.1:0-4246 GCA_032230775.1 Mycobacterium sp.
CCAGTGCGGATAGCTCGACCCGTACATCACCATGTCGTCCTTGCCGGTGAAGCCGAACCACTCCCCGGCGAACTCGGTGTCACCCGGACCGTCCATCGCGCCCTGGATGAAGAACGTATGGCCGGGCAGGTAGTCGCTGAGCATCTTCGGCGCCCACGGCGTCTGTTCGAGATGGGGGCGGCCGAAACAGTCCATCCGCCAGATGAACGGCGTCAGCAGGTCGGCGGCCCCGTCCGCCCAAACGAACTTCAGCGCGGGCATTCTCTCGAATACCCCTTCGGCGATCATGTTCATCAGGTGGTAGAGGTAGTTGAGCGCCATGAAGCTGACGTACTGCTCATAGGTTCGGGGAACACCCGACGGCGTAGGCGCGAACGAGAGCCCGGCACCGACCTCGATGTGTACGGAGACAGGCAGGTTCGCTTCGACGGCCGCTTCCCACAGCGGCCAGTACTGCGGCTTGCCGTACACCTCCCGTGACTGCAGCGGGACCCCGATCTGTACCACGCGTGGGTGGTCGGAGTATTTCGCGACCTCACGCAGTGCGCCCGTGATGTCGTCGGGATTGACCCGGATGGTGCCGCGGTACCGGTCGGCATAGGCGTTGTCGTCGAGCCATCGCGACACCATCATCTCGTTGTGCGCGGCCGCAATCGCCGTGCCGAGATGGCGATCGGGCATGATGCCGCGAGTCATCGGGTGCAGGATCGCGACGTCGGTGCCCCGCTCGTCGAACACTTGCCCGCCGACGAACTCGGGGTCCGACCCGGGATACCTGCGATCCGGCCCTTCGGTCTTCGGTGCGTACTCGCCACCGGGTGCGCCGTACCAGTCCATCTCGTAATCCGGGAAGCCGCGGCTCTTGAACGGCTCGCGAAGGAAGCTCCGCAGGTCCTTGTTCGACCTTGAGAAGATGTGCACGCTGGCGTCGATGACGGGTGTTGTCGTCCCGTCCGGGTGTTGCATCACCAAGTCCGTCCTCCGATGTCAATCCCATAGTAAAGCGTTGTTCTTCAATCGCAAGAATCAAGTTCTCAACAAAACGCTTACTTCTTCGCAGGTCAGGGTGTGCGCTGGTCAGTCGCATGGCACACCCGATGCGAAACGTGGTAGTCGAATCACGAGAACGGTTACAGCATCTAACGAGAATGTTATTCTCGTGCCTAGGTGATAACGCAGTAGGGAGACCGTGTGTTACTGGAGTTCGACGCCGATCAACGGCTGTGGCAGGAGACCGTTCGTGACGCCGTCTCCAAGCAGTGTCCGCCGACCCTGGTGCGCAGCATCGCCGAGGACGGCGTCGATCCGAGCCCGTTGTGGAAGACCTACGTGGATGCGGGCTGGACCGAGCTGACCGATCCGGAGAACGCGGTCGAACTGGCAATCGTGCTCGAGGAGCTGGGCCGCGCCACCGATCCGACCCCGTTCCTCGCGACGTTGACCCAGTTCGCCCCCTTGGCCGGGGACCGCTTCGATTCACAGCAGGCGGGCACGGCCGTATACGGCGGAGTCACCGCCCACCGTGATGCCGACGGCTGGGCGTTGCACGGGACGGCGCATCACGTGCTCGACGGTGATCGTGCTGAAAGGCTCGCGGTGGTCACCGATGCCGGAGTGTTCGTCGTCGACGCGGGCGAGGCGGTGATGCGCCGCAGTCCGGTGTTCGATCCGGTGCTGCACATCGCGGAGGTGTCGTTCGACGGTGTGCACGTGCCGGACACCGACCGCGTGCACGTCGATGCGGAGCGCGCCCACCATGTCGCGCTCACCGGCATGGCGATCACCACCGTCGGTGCCTGCCAGCGCATCCTCGACCTGGTACTCGAGCACGTGAAGCAGCGCCAGCAGTTCGGCGTAGCGATCGGAACGTTTCAGGCCGTCCAGCACAAGGCCGTCGACATGCACGTCGCGACCGAGCGGGCCCGCGCTCTGTCATACTTTGCCGCACTGACTATTTCGGCCGACGACCCACGCAGGCGGCTGGCCGCCGCGATGGCCAAGGCGGCGGCGGGGGAGTGCCAGGCGGTGGTGTTCCGGCACGGCCTGCAGCTGTTCGGCGCCATGGGATTCACATGGGAGAACGATTTGCAGTTCGCACTCAAGCGAGCCAAGGCAGGCGAGCTGCTGCTCGGCGGCGCAGCCGAACACCGCGCGGTCATCGCGGAGGAATACAGGGCCTTCTGATGCAGCTGACTTTTGATTCCGACGTCGAGGAGTTCCGCGCCGAGTTCTCGGCGTTCCTCGACGAACACCTTCCGTCGGAGGAGCAGACGCTAGAGCGGCCGCGGTCGGTGTCACACATGCCGCAATGGGCCCGCGACTGGCAGCGGTTGCTGTTCGACAACGGCTGGCTACTGCCCGCACAGCCACCGGAGTTCGGTGGCCGCAACGCGTCCGTGTTGCAGCAGTTCGTGCATCTGGACGAACTGTGCCGTCGCCGCATCTACCACAGCTTCAATCCGCAGGGTGTGAACATCATTGCGGCGTCGCTGATTTCGTTCGGCTCCGACGAGCAGAAGCATCGCTGGGCTGTTCCGGTGCTCAAGGGTGAGATGACCGCGTCGCTCGGCATGAGCGAACCGAGCGCCGGGTCCGATCTGGCGTCGCTGCGCACCCGCGCCGTGCTGGACGGCGATCACTTCGTGGTCAACGGCCAGAAGGTGTGGACCTCCGGCGCCCACGACGCGGACTGGCTCTTGGCGTTCGTGCGCACCGATCCGGACGCGCCCAAGCACAAGGGGATCAGCGTGCTGATCATCCCGACCGACACGCCAGGCGTGGTGTGCAGGCCGTTCGCCGACATGACCGGTCAGGAGAACAAGGACTTCAACGAAGTCTTCTTCACCGACGCGCGCGTGCCAGCCGAAAACCTCGTCGGACCGCTGAACGGCGGCTGGGGGGTTGCCAACGGCTCCCTCGGCCACGAGCGCACGATGATGTGGCTTGGTTTCGCCGACCGGATCGACAACATGATCGCCGACTTCTCTCCGCGCACTGCCCTGGAACGCGACCAGTACGCCACGACGATCATGGATTACCAGGCGCTGCGGGCGATGGGTTCGGCGGCACTGGCCCGGGCGGCGCGTGGCGAGATGGACACCGCGTCGGTGTCGGTACTGAAATTGTTCGGTTCCGAGGCGGAGCGTCAGGCGTTTGAGAACGCGCTGACGGCCGCAGGAGCGGACGGGCTCACTCACCCCTCGACCACCGGCCCCTACGCGCACATGAATCTCGACCACTACTTCGTCAGTTGGTTCGAGCGCTACGCGCGCAGCTTCGGCGGCACCATCGCCGGCGGGACCTCGGAGATCCAGCGCAATATCATCGCCACTCAGGTGCTCGGCCTGCCCCGGCGCTGACAAGTGACCGAGACGCTGATCGTAGACCGGCCGCACGACGGAACGGTTGTGTTGCAGCTAAACCGGCCCAAGAAGCTGAACGCGATCAACCAAGTGATGCGCGACGAACTCACCCAGTCGTTCGCCGACATCGCGACGGACGCGTCGGTCAACGTTGTCGTCCTCACCGGAGCGGGCCGCGGATTCTGCTCGGGAATCGATGTGCGCGACTTCGGCCCCGGCATGCCCGAGGCGTCCGACCCCGCGATCGACCGGCTGAGGTTCCAGGAAGCGATGGCGGCGCTGCCGCAGGCGATCCGCGACCTACCCCAGCCGGTGATCGCCGCCGTGAACGGGCCCTGCGTCGGCGCAGGATTCGCGATGTGCCTGGCCGCCGACATCCGAATCTGCTCGGCGACCGCCACATTCGGCAACGGAGCGATCCTGCTCGGGTTGTCGGGGGCGGAGATGGGGATGAGCTATCACCTGCCCCGGATCGTCGGAACAAGCGTGGCCGCCGACTGGATGCTGACCGGTAGAACGGTGACGGCCCAGGAGGCCGATCGCCGCGGGTTGGTCAGCGAACTCGTCGAATCAGACCTCTTGGCGGGCCGGGCCCTCGAACTGGCCGCAGGCATAGCCGAATTGCCGCGCTTCGGCGTGCAGTTGACGAAGCGGGCGCTGCAGGTGAACACCGACGCGGCGGGTCTCGAGGCGGCAATGGAGCTGGAGAACCGCAACCAGGTGCTGGCTCATGCGACCGACGAAGCGGCCGAACGGCGCAAGCGGTAACCGACACCGACGGAGGGACGACCAATGGCGTGGGACTTCTCGACCGATCCCGAGTGGGCGGAGCAACTGGGCTGGGTCGAGGAATTCGTGCGCTCGGAATGCGAGCCGATAGACCT
>JAVXWV010000594.1:0-3115 GCA_032230775.1 Mycobacterium sp.
ATCTTCGGGCACCGCCTCGATGTCACCGAGGTGGCGCTGCATCAGGTGACCGACGACTTCATCGCGTACACCAAGGCCATCGGCCCGCTGATGGAGCTCGACGAGACAACCGCGTTTCTCGTCGTCGCGGCTACTCTGCTGGACCTCAAGGCGGCTCGGCTGCTGCCCGCCGGTGAGGTGCACGACGAGGAGGACCTCGCCCTGCTCGAAGTGCGCGACCTGCTGTTCGCGCGGCTGCTGCAGTACCGGGCGTTCAAACACGTCGCGGAGATGTTCGCCGAGCTCGAGGCCGCAGCGCTGCGCAGCTATCCGCGGGCGGTGGCGCTTGAGCAGCGCTACGAGGACCTTCTGCCCGAGGTGATGATCGGGGTCGACGCCGAGAGCTTCGCGCAGATCGCCGCGATGGTGTTCACGCCGCGCCCGGCGCCGACCGTGGACACCGAACACCTGCACGAGATGATGGTGTCGGTGCCCGAGCAGGTCGGCAATCTGATGGGCCTGTTGGCGAGCCGCGGAATCGGGCAGTGGGCGACGTTTGCCGACCTAGTCGCCGATTGCAAGGCGCCGATCGAGATCGTGGGTCGGTTCCTGGCGCTGCTCGAGCTGTATCGGGCGCGGGCGGTAGCATTCGACCAATCAGAAGCGCTTGGTGTGCTCCAGGTTTCGTGGACCGGAGAACGGCCAAACAACGGACACCTGGCAACTGCCGCGGCAGACGAAGTAGACGAGAATGACTGACGAAATCTCGACCGAAAACGCGACCGAAATCCCGACGGACCTCGACCTGGGTATCGACGTCGCGATCGCGCCGGAACTGGAGGACGCCGAACTCGGCGCGGTGCTCGAGGCGCTACTGCTGGTGGTGGACACGCCGGTGACGGTCGACCAGCTTGCCGCGGCCACCGAGCAGCCGGCGTATCGCGTGGCGGCCAAACTGCAGTTGATGGCCGAGGAACTCGCCGCCCGCGACAGCGGCATCGATCTGCGAGACGCCGGCGGGGGCTGGCGGATGTACACGAGGGCGAGGTTCGCGCCGTACGTTGAGCGGCTGTTGCTCGACGGTGCACGGTCAAAGCTGACCCGCGCGGCGCTGGAAACGCTCGCGGTGGTGGCCTACCGGGGACCGGTGACGCGGGCACGGGTGAGCGCGGTGCGCGGCGTGAACGTGGACGCGGTGATGCGTACACTGCTGGCGCGCGGGCTGATCACCGAGGCAGGAACCGATTCCGATAGCGGTGCGGTGACGTTCGTGACGACTGAGCTGTTCCTCGAGCGGCTCGGATTGACGTCGTTGACGGACCTGCCGGACATTGCACCTCTACTGCCCGACGTTGACGTCATCGACGACCTGAGCGAATCCCTCGGTGAAGAACCACGTTTCATGAGGCTCAGCGGCGCTCCTGCCGCCGAGGCGCCGATGTCATTCGACGTAGACCAGGAGTGAGATGGCTGACTCCGAAGGCGTGCGTCTGCAGAAAGTGTTGTCGCAGGCCGGAATTGCATCGCGCCGCGTCGCCGAGAAGATGATCCTCGACGGCCGGGTCGAGGTCGACGATCGGATTGTCACCGAGCTGGGTACTCGCGTGGATCCGGACGCTTCCGTGATCCGCGTCGACGGCGTGCGGGTGACAGTCGACGACACCCTGGTTCATTTGGCGATCAACAAGCCAAAGGGGATGCATTCGACGATGTCCGACGACCGCGGCAGGCCGTGCGTCGGTGACCTCGTCGAGCATCGGGTGCGGGGAAACAAGAAGCTCTTTCACGTCGGGCGCCTTGACGCCGACACCGAGGGTCTAATGCTGCTGACCAACGACGGCGAGTTGGCGCACCGGTTGATGCACCCGTCGTTCGAGGTGCCCAAGACGTATCTCGCGACGGTCCTGGGCGCGGTGCCGCGCGGGCTGGGCCGCAAGCTGCGCGACGGGGTCGAACTGGACGACGGACCGGCACATGTCGACGATTTCGCGTTAGTGGATCAGGTGCCGGGCAAGACGCTGGTGCGTCTGACGCTTCACGAAGGCCGCAAGCGGATCGTGCGGCGGCTGCTGGCCGAAGTCGGATACCCGGTGCAGGAGTTGGTGCGCACCGACATCGGGTCGGTATCGCTCGGTGACCAACGACCCGGCAGCATCCGGGTGTTGACCCGCAAGGAGATCGGCGAGTTGTACAAGGCGGTGGGCATGTGACCCTCTCGCTTGTGATCGCCGTAGACGGACCCGCGGGAACTGGAAAGTCTTCGGTGTCAAGGGGTCTGGCCCGATCATTGGACGCCCGCTATCTGGACACCGGTGCGATGTACCGGATCGTTACGCTGGCCGTATTGCGGGCAGGCGTCGATCTCTCCGACACGCCTGCCATCGAATTGGCCGCGGCGGATGTCCCGGTGTCCGTCGGGTACGACCCCGACGAAGATCGGGCTTACCTTGATGCAGAAGATGTTTCACGGGAGATCCGCGGTGATGCGGTGACCAAGGCGGTGTCCGCGGTGTCGGCGGTGCCTGCCGTCAGGGCCCGTTTGGTCGGGCTGCAGCGTGAGCTCGCCGTGGGTCCGCGAAGCGTGGTCGTCGAGGGCCGGGACATCGGCACCGTGGTGCTCCCCGGTGCCGACGTGAAGATTTTCCTGACGGCGTCGGCCGAAGAGAGGGCGCGGCGGCGCAACGACCAGAACATCGCGTCGGGATTGGGTGACGACTACGAGGCCGTGCTGGCCGACGTCAAGCGCCGGGATCATCTGGATTCGACGCGGGCGGTGTCGCCGTTGCGGGCGGCCGACGATGCATCGGTCGTCGACACCAGCGATATGACCGAGGCTCAGGTAATTGCGCACCTGTTGAAGCTTGTCGAAGAGCGGGCCGGGGTGTCGCGATGACCGACGAGGGCAGCTGGGCCGACGAAAGCGACTGGGAACTCGGAGCGGAAGACGTCGCCCGCGGAGCTGCTGCAGGACGAGGATGAAGGGCAGGAGGGACAGCAGCAGCACCGAGGCGAACAGGATGCCTCGGTTCACGAAGTCGATAGCGTCGAGCCGCCGCCACAGGTGCCCGCTCGCCGATCAGTGGAACCGGTCATTCACGGCCTGGGGGTGGCGCATGTCCGCGACCTTCACCGGCGC
>JAVXWV010000612.1:0-4998 GCA_032230775.1 Mycobacterium sp.
TCGACGTCGTCCGGATAGCGGCCCTGATCGCGGTTCTCAGTACCGGCGTCGTCTACGGCACCGATGTGTTCTGCGCGCTCGTGCAGCGTCCCGCGCTTGCCCGCGTCGACGACCGTGCGCTTACGGCCGTGATGGGAAAGGTGCATCGTTACGGTGACCGGCGAATGCCGATACCCGGGGCGTTGGGGATCGTTGCGTCGGCCACATGCGCCGCGGTCGCCGGCTTCGCGGGCCGGTGGGCAGAGGCCATCCCTGCCGCCGCAGCCGTGGGTCTGCTACTGGTCTGGATCGCGCTGTACCGAAACGTCAGCGCGCCGATCAATCGGCAACTTGCTGCGGCAGCGGAAGCCGGCGATGTTCCAACGAACGTGCGTGTGTTGCAACATAATTGGGATCGCATAATTACCACCAGAGCGGTGCTGCAGGGCCTCGCGGTCGCTGCGCTATGCGTCAATCTCTTGATCTGAAAGGCAGCAGAGCTCGTGTTCCAACTCAGGATTTATACGCTGCGTTCCGTCGAGGCTCTGGACAGATACGGCGCGATTCATTGGGCCCGTCACATCGGCAGCCTTCAATCGTTCGGGGTCGAAACGCGCGGCATCTGGACGTCGCGCGCAGGCGGTGAAAACCGGCTGTTCGCACTTGTCTCCTACGAGAACGGCGCAGACCCGGCAAGGGTCGAGACCGCGTACATGGCAGGCTCCGCGTTCGCGGAGGACATGGCGGGTTTCGATCCTCAAGACATCGTCGATGTCAGTTCTGTGCTGCTCGACGCGACGGCGTCATCACCGATTCGGTAAGTGGGCGAGCCGATTTCACTCCACCTGATAGCGCGGGAACACCCCGACCGGTGCGGGCAGTTGGGTGCCCGGCGCCAGACGCGTGCCGATCGCCGCAAACGTCCGATCGTCGGGCTGGCCGAGCAGGTCGAGCAGCTTTACCATCGAATCTGGCATCACCGGCTGGCTCAGCAGCGCCGCGATCCGCACGGTCTCGAGCGTCGTGTACAGGACGGTGCGGAACCTTGCGTCGTCGGTTTTGCGCAGTACCCACGGCTCCTGCGCGGAGAAATACTTGTTGGCCGCACCGAGCACCAACCAGATCGCCTCGAGCGCCAAATGCATTGCGGTGGCGTCGTAATGACTGCGCACCTTGTCGAGCAAGCCATCGGCGGCGTCCAGCAGCGCCTTATCATCGGCGGTGAATTCCGCTGGCTCAGGGACGATTCCGTCGAGGTTCTTGGCGACCATCGACAATGAGCGCTGCGCCAGGTTCCCCAACTCGTTCGCCAGATCCGCGTTGATGCGCCCGATGATCGCTTCCTCGCTGTAGCTGCCGTCCTGCCCGAACGGCACCTCCCGCAGGAAGAAGTAGCGCACCTGATCGACCCCGAACGCATCGATCAACGCGTTCGGGTCGACGACGTTGCCGACGGACTTGCTCATCTTCTCACCGCGGTTGAGCAGGAAGCCGTGCACGAAAACCTTGCGCGGCAACTCGATTCCGGCCGACATCAGAAACGCAGGCCAGTACACGGTGTGGAATCGGATGATGTCCTTGCCGATCATGTGCAGATCGGCAGGCCAGAATCGCTTGAACAGCTTCGAGTCGGTGTCCGGGAATCCGACGCCGGTGAGGTAGTTGGTGAGCGCGTCGACCCAGACGTACATGACGTGGTCGGGGTGATCGGGCACCGGCACGCCCCAGTCGAACGTCGTGCGCGAGATCGAAAAGTCGCGCAGGCCACCGGAAACGAAGCTGACTACTTCGTTGCGTCGCACATGGGGCTCGATGAACTCCGGGTGTGCCTCGTAGTGCGCGAGCAGCTTGTCGGTGTAGGCCGACAACCGGAAGAAGTACGTCTCCTCCTCCGTCCACGTCACCGGGGCGCCGGTCTCGGTGGCCACCCGAACCCCGTCGGGGCCGACGCGGGTTTCGGCCTCGGTGACGAAGCCTTCGTCGCGCACCGAGTACCAGCCCGCGTAGGTGTCGAGATAGATGTCGCCGGACGCGTTCATGCGGCGCCAGATCTCCTTGGACGCCTCGTAGTGATCGGCATCCGAGGTGCGGATGAACCGGTCGAAGGAGATGTTGAGCCGCTCCTGCAGGCGCTCGAACACGTCCGAATTGCGCCGTGCCAGCTCGGCGGTCGGAATGCCCTCGGCCGCGGCCGTCTCGGCCATCTTGAGCCCGTGCACGTCGGTACCGGTGAGGTAGCGCACGTCGAACCCGTCGAGTCGCTTGAACCGCGCGATCGCGTCGGTCGCGATGTATTCGTAGGCATGTCCGACGTGCGGATCGCCGTTGGGATAGGCGATGGCAGTCGTTATGTAGTACGGCTCGCTCATTTGGGCTCAGCTTATTGTGTGCGGGTGAGCGCTGAAGCCCCCCCGCCTCCCACCCGGCGACCCTCTCCGCCACGACCGGAGCCGTTGAGCCCGCTGGTCGACGCGCACACCCACCTCGACGCCTGCGGGGCAACGGATGCCGACAGCGTCAGTGCGATAGTGGACCGTGCCGAGGCGGTCGGGGTGCAGGCCGTCGTCACCATCGCCGACGACCTCGAGTCCGTGCGCTGGGTGGCCGAGGCCGCCGACTGGGACCCCCGGGTCTACGCCGCCGTCGCGCTGCACCCGACGCGCGCCAACGCGCTGACCGACGAGGCCAAGGCCGTCATCGAGCGGCTGGCCGAGCACCCGCGCGTCGTCGCGATCGGCGAGACCGGCATGGACATGTACTGGCCCGGCAAGCTGGACGGCTGCGCCGAACCTGCCGAACAACGGGAGGCCTTCGCCTGGCACATCGACCTCGCCATGCGCACCGGCAAGCCGCTGATGATCCACAACCGCGAAGCCGACGCTGAGGTCCTAGACGTCCTCAAAGCCGAGGGCGCGCCCGAGACGGTGATCTTCCACTGCTTCTCGTCGGACGCGGCCATGGCCCGCACCTGTGTGGCCAACGGCTGGCTGCTGAGCCTCGCGGGCACCGTCAGTTTCAAGAACGCGCGCGACCTGCGCGAGGCCGCCAAATTGATCCCGCCGGGGCAACTGCTCGTTGAGACGGATGCGCCGTTTTTGACCCCGCACCCGTATCGTGGAGCCCCGAACGAGCCGTACTGCCTGCCCTACACGGTGCGGGCGCTCGCCGAAGTTGTCGAGCGGCCCGCAGAAGAACTTGCGCGGGAAAGTACTACGACCGCCGTGCACGCCTATGGGCTGGGGAGTTGCCGCCCCTAGGCCAATTCGTTACCGTGCTGTGATCGCACGGGGGGAAACGGCCCAGCCGTCATACCGTCCGATAGTCGGGATAGACCACGTTTTGAATACTTTGAATAAGCTCCACGAAGCGCGCTCGCCGATGCTTCGGCTCTTGGTTGGTGCGACGTTGCTCGTACTCACCGTGGCCGGCGGCTTCGCCGTTGCTGCGCACAAAACCGTCACGTTGACCGTCGACGGCACCCAGATGACTGTTGCAACCATGAAGTCCCGTGTGATCGACGTCATCAAGGAGAACGGCTTCGATGTCGGCGAACGCGACGACCTCTATCCGGCCGCCGATGCCGGGGTGCATCAGTCGGATTCGATCGTGCTGCGTCGAAGCAGGCCGCTGCAGCTCTCGCTCGACGGCGAGGACAGCAGGCAGGTATGGACCACCGCGTCGACGGTGCAAGAGGCGCTGGCCCAGCTGCAGATGACCGACAAGGCTCCTGCGGCGGCTTCGCGCGGCAGTCGCGTCCCGTTGGCTGGCATGTCGCTACCTGTTGTAAGTGCAAAGACCGTGCAGCTCAACGACGCAGGCGTAACGCGGACGTTGCACCTCGCGGCACCGAACGTGGCGGGCCTGCTCGAGGCCGCCGGAGTGCCGCTGGAGCAGAAGGACGACGTGGTGCCCGCCGCGTGGTCGCCAGTCGTCGATGGCATGCAGATTCAGGTGACTCGGATCCGAATCGACAAGGTGACGGAGCGCGTTCCGATGCCGCCGAACAACACGCAGATTCCGGACGTCACGCTGAACATGAGTCGTCAGGTCGTCGACGACCCAGGGACACCCGGCACACAGGACGTGACGTTCGCCGTCGCGAAGGTGAACGGCGTGGAGACCGGCAGGTTGCCAGTAGCCAATGTCGTTATTGTGCCGGCTCGAGACGGTGTGCTTCGGGTCGGCGCCAAGCCGGGCACCGAGGTTCCGCCGGTGGCCGACGGGGCGCAGTGGGATTCGCTCGCACGGTGCGAATCGACAGGTAATTGGGCCATCAACACCGGCAACGGATTTTACGGTGGCGTCCAATTTGATCAAAACACCTGGGAACGACAAGGCGGTCTGAGGTATGCTCCGAGGGCGGATCTGGCTACAAGAGAAGAACAGATCGCGATTGCTGAGGTCACTCGGGCGCGACAGGGTTGGGGCGCGTGGCCCGTGTGTAGCGGGAGGATTGGAGCGCGCTGACTATTCGACTACTCGGGCGGACCGAGATTCGGCATCTGGCGAAAGAAATTGATTTCAGGCCGCGCAAATCTTTCGGTCAGAACTTCGTCCACGACGCCAACACCGTCCGGCGCATCGTTTCGGCGTCTGGAGTCAATCGCCACGACCACGTCCTCGAGGTCGGTCCCGGTTTAGGCTCCCTGACGCTTGGCCTGCTCGATCGGGGCGCGCGGGTGACCGCCGTGGAGATCGATCCGGTGCTGTCGCGCCAGCTACCGAAGACCATCGCCGAGCATTCCCACAGCGAGATCAACCGGCTGACCGTGCTCAACCGCGACATCCTGACGTTTCAGCGCACGGAGATGACCGACGAGCCGACGGCGCTGGTGGCCAACCTGCCGTATAACGTCGCCGTCCCCGCGCTGCTGCACCTGCTCGCCGAGTTCCCGTCGATCCGGACGGTGATGGTGATGGTGCAGGCCGAGGTCGCCGAGCGGCTCGCGGCAGAACCCGGTGGCAAGGACTACGGCGTGCCAAGCGTCAAGGTCCGCTTCTTCGGCAACGTCCGGCGCT
>JAVXWV010000627.1:0-4638 GCA_032230775.1 Mycobacterium sp.
CCAACCCTGACCTGATTCACCCCGGCGACGAGCTGACCATTCCGTAACTGAGCGACGGAGTCGTTTGGGCCAGAACGTAATTGGGTCACTCGCCGTTGGCCAAACGTTTGAATTGTGGCGAGCGGAACGGCATACATGCGGGCGCTGGGTCAGTAGGCTCGCTCGCATGGGAGACACACTTACCGAGGGACAGAAGCTCGAACAGGGCGGAGCGCTGACCTCCAGCAACGGGGCGTACACGCTGACGTTGCAGGACGACGGCAACCTGGTACTCGCGGCGCGCGGCCAGTCGGTGTGGGCGACGGGCACCAACGGCGAGATCGCCGAACGCCTCGAGGTGCAAGAGGACGGCAATGTCGTGCTCTACACGGCGGACAAGCCGATCTGGCACACCGATACCAAGGGCGCCAAGGACATCAAGCTCGTTCTGCAGGACGACCGCAATGTGGTGCTGTACGCCAAGGACGGGCCTGCCTGGTCGTCGAAGACGGAAACCGCCGATCCGCCCCCGCCCGAGCCAGAGGCTGAGGCGCCCGAAGTCGCTCCCGCGGCAGACGAAGCCCCCGCCCCCGTTCCAGAGGCGGAGCCCGCCTCGCCGCCACCACCGCCGCCGCCCGCTGTGCAGACATACACGGTGGTCTCCGGTGACACCCTGTGGGCGATCGCGGAGCGCGTCTACGGTGACGGGAGCAAGTATCAGGTGATCGCCGACGCCAGCGGCGTCTCCAACCCCGACCTCATCCACCCGGGTCAGGTGTTGACGATCCCGTAGCCAAAACCGTTGGTGGCCCGGGCTGAAAAGTGCGGGCCACCTTTGTTTTGGTGCCGTGTAACGTCGCGGCGTGCTTGGCCGATGAGCAAATGCGTGTGCAGTTACTTCAAGTCCGTTCGGGTACAGCAATCCGCAGCTCAGCGGTACGCTGGACAGCCTTGATACATGAAGATCGGAGGCGATAGTGCGCCGACGATGGTTGCGCATGTTCACAGCGACCGCCGCCCCGATCATCGCGTTCACGCTGTCGTCTGCGCCGGCTCATGCCACTCCCGGGGTGCCGGTGTTCCCCGGTATGGAGGTTCGCCAAGGCACCAACCTCTGCACCCTAGGGTATGTCGACCCGCAGATGCGGATCGCGTTCACCGCGGGCCACTGCAGGGGCAGTGGACAGGTGACCGACAGGGATGGCAACTTGATCGGCACCCAAGCACTGTTCCGTGACAACACGCCGAACGGCGCCACCGTCGACACCAATCATCAGATTGCCGACTGGGAGGCGATCAGCCTTTCACCCGACGTCGCGATCAACAACATCCTGCCGGGCGGACGGCAACTGATCGCCGATCCCGCGATCGTGGCCGTGGCCGGCCTGCCGGTGTGTCACTTCGGTGTGGTGACGGCGGAGAGCTGCGGGACCATCCAGGCCGTCTACAACGGTTGGTTCACGATGGCCAACGGTGTGGTGAGCGAGAAGGGCGACTCGGGCGGCCCGGTTTACAACCCGACCCCCGACGGCAGGGCGGCGATCGTCGGCATGTTCAACAGCACCTGGGGCCAATACCCTGCGGCGGTGTCGTGGCAGGCCGCCAGTCAGCAGGCTCGTGAGGACGTCATCTCTGCTGCGTCCGGCAGTGTTGCCGCGCCGACTCCCGAGCCCTGGTCAGTCCCTGTGCCCTAGCGGAGAAGCTCGAAGACCGGGATTGACGGTGCGGCAGACCGCATTTCATCGTCGGTCGACTGCGGGTTTAAGCCACCTACGTGACCCTTGACCTCCCAATACCACCGGTCGAGATAGCGCTTCAACAGCTGCGGCTTGGTGTCATCGGCGACCTCCGCAATGCGCACGTCCCTGCTCCGCCAGCGCGGCCCCATCTCGACTACGCCCGCGCTGCGTGCGTTTCGCGCCCACTGCGTGTCACCGCGCGGCGACACGACGTAGTCGCGGCCGTCGACAGTGAGCACGTTGATCACCACACCCCGGCGCTTGCCGGTCTTGCGCCCGCGGACCCGCAGCGCGCATGTTCCGGCGATGCTGATTCCGGCCTCGGCCAGCCAGCGGATCAGCTCGTTGCCTGCGCGGGCGGCGGCATTGGGGGCGTCGTAACGCACGGTCATCGGGGTTCCTTCCATCGGATGCTCGATTCGAGAGCGGTGCTCTCGGTTACAGAGTGCCACGCCGCGCCGGAAGATTCAAGAGCAGTGATCTCGTTTTGTGTCACACTGGCCGGATGGGCAAGCGGCAGGAAACCCGCGAGAAGATCGAGGCGCAGATCATCGAGCTCGGCAGGCGCCATCTGGTCACCGAGGGCGCGTCCGGGCTGTCACTCCGGGCCATCGCGCGCGACCTCGGCATGGTGTCGTCTGCGGTGTACCGCTATGTGGCCAGCCGCGACGATCTGCTGACACTGCTCCTCGTCGAGGCCTATTCCGAGCTGGCGGACGACGTTGACCGCGCCGGTGCGGCATCCGGCGAATCGTGGCGCGACCAACTGCTCGCAATGGCCCGCGCGGCCCGCTTGTGGGCGATCGACCAGCCGGCCAGCTGGGCGTTGCTGTACGGCAGCCCGGTGCCGGGATATCACGCGCCGCGTGAGCGCACTGTTGGGCCGGGCACCCGGGTAGTCGCTGCACTGTTCGACGCGATCGGAGCAGGCATCGCGGCTGGCGACGTACCTCAATCGAATATTGCTGCGGCACAACCATTGTCATCAGACTTCGAGCTAGTGCGCAAAGAGTTCGGGTTCGGCGGTGATGACTCAGCCGTAGCCAAGTGCTTTCTGTTATGGGCGGGGCTGGTCGGTGCGATCAGTCTCGAGGTGTTCGGTCAGTACGGCGCGGACACGCTCACCGACCCTGGGGCCGTATTCGACACCCAGGTCCGGCTTCTCATCGACATGCTCACCGGGTGACTCCGTCGCGGGCGCAAGAACTATCCTGGATTGGCGAGGCATCGATGAACCGCCAAGAACTGTTCGCCTCGATCGTGGCTGCATGCCCCGGTCGTGATGACACCGTGTACCTCGAGCGCCGCGGAGATTCATACAGCTGGCGGATCATGCCAGTCGACGCCGTCGTCACCGAGACGCCGTCGGACAACCCCGATGTGTGGATGTGCTTCTCCGCCACCTGGCCCGAGAATCCGACACGGACGCGCGCATTCTTCGACGATCTGCTGGCCGAACTCGAGTCGATGGCCAACGGCACCGAACGGTGTCGATGGCCACTCGACGAACCCTGGCCGCATTCACACTGACGGCAGGCATCGTGAATTTCCGCATCGACCCTGAGCAACGCGCGAGGTTCAAACGCTGTCGCCGGCAATGGGATTTCGCGTCGCGCCGTGGACTCGAACCTGTCGACGCTGCTGGACCCGCTCTACCCACCGCGCTCAAGGATGGCCTCGCGGTCTACTACTACCCGGGCACCTGGGACTGGCAGCACGACCTCAAGCAGTCGTTGGTCCACAAGGCGGTCGAACGCTCGCTGAACGACGCGGGCGCGGGCGCTCTCATCGAGGCCGCCTCGGCCCTGCTGGACTGCTACGACGCGTGGGCAAGCACGGTCGACGACTTCGCCCCCGTCAAGATCGATCACGATGTGGCGGGACTGCTCACGGACCCAGCGGCACCAGAGCAGGGGCTGTTGACCCCCAACGGATCCGGGGTCGTCTACACATGCCGGGTTGACCTGCTGGCGGTGGACGCCGCCGACGAGTACTGGGTCGTGCGTCACCAGATCGTCGATGACTGGCAGGATCCGGACGCGCTGCTGCGCGACGAGGAAGCGATTGCCGCGTGCTGGACCTGGGAGCAGGACTACGTCGGAATGGAGATCGTCGGAACGATCCACAACGAGGTGCGCATCAGCGGCCCGCTCGAACTTCCCGCGCCCGAGGCCGCCGCCGGGCGCACTGCCCGCCGGGTCGCCCAGCACGAGGGCAGCGGGGGAGGCCGATCGATTCCGCAACATCAGCGGGTGTCGGCGCGGGCGTCGCGCGTCGACGTCGCGAGCCGAGTTGACCAGCACGCCGTGGGGCCGATGCGCCGCACCCGCATCCGCCGCACCCGGGAGGAGATCGCGGCCATGGGCAGGCAATTGGCCGCCGAAGCGCTCGACATGGCCTTCGAGCCCGCGGTCTATCCGAGCCCCGCGGCGCATTGTTCGGCGTGCGAGTTCGCCCCGCCGTGCCTGGCGTTGTTCGCAGGCGGCGATCCGGAGCCGATCCTGGAAGCGCAATTTCGCCGGCGGCCGGTGAGCGCCCAGCCCAGGCCCCGGTTGGGGCAGGCCACCTGGGGCTTCGGCAGAGGGGCCGCTCCGCCGCAGTGGAAGGATCAATAACTGTAGGCTTGACTTATATAAGTGTCGGCTTTAGTTTGTGACGGTGCACGCGTTCGATGTCCTTGGGGATCCGGTGCGGCGACGCATTCTCGAACTTCTCGCAGGCGGCGAGTTATCTGCGGGAGCCATCGCCGCCACCATTTCCGACGAGTTCGCGATCACCCAACCCGCGGTCTCCCAGCACTTGAAGGTGCTGCGCGACAACGGATTTGCGTCGGTGCGGCCGGACGGTCAGCGGCGGTTGTACGCGGTGGACGGCCGGGCATTGCGCGACATCGACGAGTGGCTGGACGGGTTTCGCCGGT
>JAVXWV010000661.1:0-4826 GCA_032230775.1 Mycobacterium sp.
CGGTCACGGCGATGACGGTCGCCCTCAACGCCGTCATCACACCATGGGTGGCGATTCTGGCAATCGGGGCGCTTCGCACCAAAACCTATTACCCCACGGATCTGCAGGCGTTCGCACAAGGACGGCAGGGTGGCCGTTACTGGTTCACCGGCGGCTGGAACGTGCCTGCGGCCGTCGCGTGGACGGCGGGTGCGGTGTTCGGTCTGTTGGCGGTCAACACGACGCTGTATGTCGGGCCGCTTGCCGACATCGCAGGCGGGGTGGACGTGAGCACAGTCGGATCGGCGGCCCTCGCGGGGTTGATTTACGTCGCGTCGCTGAGTTCTATCAAGGTATGACACGTTCCGCCGATGAACTGGTGACCGAATTCTGCAAGCTGTGGACTTCCCCCGATCCCGAGCAGCTGGCCGGCTACTTCACCGAAGACGCCATCTACCACAACATTCCGATGGATCCGGTGCAGGGCCGAGAGGCGATCAAGGTATTCATCACCGGGTTCACCGCCGCATTCGACGGCATCGACTTCCAGGTGCACCGGCAGGTCAGCGACGGCAACCTGGTGATGAACGAACGCACCGACGTGATGCACCGCAAGGACGGCGGAGAGATACCACTGCCGGTGATGGGCACGTTCGAGGTCGTCGACGGCAAGATCGCCGCGTGGCGCGACTACTTCGACATGGCCACGATCACCAGCGCGTTCAGCTAGGCCAACAGCGGCACCTCGTCGTGGCGGGTGTCGGTGAGGATCTCGAACATCGCACGGCGGGTGGCTACCAGCTCCCGACGCTCAAAAGCCTTACCCGCCACCTGGACTCGGCATGTGGCGATTGCCGAGTTGTAGCAGTACTTCGAGCCGCCGTCGGTGTCGGTGTAGGTCAGCCCGACGACGTCGGCGGGCTCGGCGACGATCTCGCCCTCGATCATCCGATCCCCAACACGCGCGCCGAACGCCCACGAGAACGGCCGATACCGGCCGTGGGTCTGCATGGTGCCAAGGATCGAACGAACCGCGAACTCTTGACCCGCGTGGCGGAACACGAACAGCGTGGCCGCAGGAAGCATGATCGGTCCGACAGCGGCCCGTGCTGTCACGATCTCGAGGCTGGAATCGGGCGCGTCGTCGAAGCCACACACCTGACCGAACGCGTAGCCCGGGGTGTGCCGGGTGCCCCAGTTGTGGTTGACGCTGCCGGTCCAGCCGTCGAGCACGAGCCGGGTGTCGTCGAGCTCAACCTGCCCGTCGAACTGGGCCAGCGGGTGGCGCACCGTTGTCTTGGCCGTCGGGATGCGCGCCTTGTACGCGCGGTCGGTGAGGAGCTTGACCGCCTCCTCGGATCCAGGCGTGATCCGCAGATCCCATCGCGCCGAGCGGCCGCCGCCGGTGACCACGCCCTGCGCCGACTTGTCGTCGATGGACGCCGCGCCAATCCGCGCGGTCCAGTCGTCGTACTCGTAGGCAGCGGCGTCAATCGGGTACGGCTGCTTGAGCGCCCGGTTACCAGCGCCGTCGGGATCGAACACCATCACCCATACGTCGGCCACCGGATCACCCGCCGTGGGCAGGAGAAGGGTTTCGCGAAGCCACAGCGCCTGCGCCTGGTCGGGGTGGTTTGCGCGGATGTAGCGACTCTCGTAGTAGGGCGCCTCGGGCTTCACTGGTTCAGCATCCAATACTTAAGCGGTGATGGGAGCGCCGATTGTGGCATATGTGCTCGCGGGGATTGCCGCAGTGGAGGCGGTGGCTCTCGTCGTTTTCTGGCGCCGATGCACCCGTCAGCAGCGCGAACTCGACGAGCTGCGCCAGCGGGTCGACACCAGAAATATGCTGTTCTCGGGTGGTCGGGAGGCCGTCAAACAGGTGTGGCAGACCGCCAACATCCTGCGCAAGGACGGCCTCGGCGCCGCCGTCCGGTCATCTGTCGAGGATCTCGCCGACTGGGCCGAGGTGGAGCGCCCGGATCTGGCGCGGCTCGCCCCGAGTGGAAAAGTCGCGATCCTGTTCTCCGACATCGAAGAGTCGACGGCGCTCAACGAGCGCATCGGCGACCGGGCGTGGGTCAGGCTGATCGGCAGTCACGACAAGCTGGTTCGCAGACACGTCAAGAAGCACTCGGGTCACGTGGTGAAAAGTCAGGGCGACGGCTTCATGATCGCGTTCGCACAACCCGAGCAGGCGGTGCTGTGCAGCATTGACGTACAACACTCACTTCGGATGCGGGCCAACGGCATTCGCGTCCGGATCGGCATCCACATGGGCAAGTCGGTACGCCGCGGCGACGACCTGTTCGGCCGCAACGTCGCGATGGCGGCGCGGGTGGCGGCCCAGGCGGACGGCGGTGAGATCCTGGTCAGCGAGGTAGTGCGTGACGCGGTCAGCGACGAGGTTGCCTTCGACGATGGTCGTGACGTCGAGCTGAAGGGGTTCTCCGGCTCATATCGGCTCTACGCCGTCGCCCTCTAGCTGTTGGCCTCGTCGGCCTCGGCCAGCCGTTGATGCAGCCGAGCGCGGATGTCGTCGGGTGTGTAGGCGTTGCGCTTACGTTGATCGCGCGCGACCAGAACCCCGCCCGCCACGACGCCGGCGACACCCGCCAGTCCAACCAACTTCCATATGCCACGCATAGCAAGAGCATTGTCCAGTTCGGATGTTCCTGTCCATGGTCTGCACCGAACGTGCTGGTTTGTCGGTGGCGACGAATACGGTGCGGGCATGCCGGGTCAAGTGGTGGCGCGCCGTCTTGTAGTCGTGGGGTCTGTCAATCCGCGCAAGGCCTCGACGCTGGCCACCATGGGAGCGGAGTTGGATCGGGTACGCGCCGGTGTCTGGGCTCGGTTCCGCGGGGCGAAGACCGCGCATTTGTCTAAGCGCGAGATCCGCGATCGGTTGATGGCCGAGCATGCGCCGGCTGATTTTGGTGTGCCGCAGCGGTTGTGGCGGGCTGCGGTTGAAGACACCGTCGACAAGATCCGAGGCTGGCAACAAGCGGTGATCGCGACCGAGGTGCGCCCGAAAATCTATGCCCGCTCCGAAAACGATGAAGCTGAACGCAGACGGTTGCTCCGTTTGGCCAAGACCGGCCGCTGGCGCGAGGATCCGTGGCTGGCGCGCCAATGCCGTGACGCCTTTGCCGCTAAGCGGCCACGACCACGACCATCCGGGCGGATCGTCGCCGACAACTGCTCCTACGACACCCAGCGCGACGAGCAGGGGCGGCTGTGGCTGGCCGTCATGACGCCAAGTCACGGCAAGCGACTGCGGCTGAACCTGGGTCCAATACCCGAGTCCTTGATACCGACCTCGACGATCGAGATCAGCCCCGACGGTTGCGGTGGCTGGCAGATCACCGCCGCCTACCGCGCACAGCGGGTGTGCAGCACCCGACCACGCCGCCGCAAACTCACCCCGGTGGAGGGCATCGACGCCGGGGTGCGTGAGGTATACACCACAACCGACGGACGGCGCTTCGGCGTCGGCCAGTACCAACGCATTACCGCGCGCGCCGAACGTGACAGTGTCCGGGGGAAGGCCCGCAACAAGCTACGAGCCGTGCGTGACCGCCACCTCGCACGCGCCCGGGATGCCGCCGCCGCGGGTGATGCAGTTTCGGCGCATGTTGCCACCCCGAAGGCCCGCCGGATTGAACGCCATAACCTAGGCCGCAAGAAACTGACCGCTCAGCGCAATCACGACCGTGCTGTGACGAAAGACGCCGTGTATCAAGCGGTTCACGATCTGGTCGACACCGCTGCTCACGTTGTGGCCGAAGACCTGTCCGGGTTACGCGGGAAAAGCAAGTTCGGACGCACCGCCAGTCGGGTGTACGCGGCTTGGCAGCGATCATTCTTGGCCGACGCGCTGGCGTCGGTTCCAAGCCGCGGAGGTTCTGCGGTGACATTGATCAACCCGGCCTACACCTCACAACACGTACATTCGTGCGGCCACCTCGGTGTGCGGCGCGGGAGGAACGTTTACTGTCAGACTGGGCTGCCCGCAGCAAGGGATCGTGTTCGATACGGAGATCAATGCGGCCCGCAACATCCTGGCGCGGGCCACCGACCCCCAGATCAGCCGCTACACCCCCAAACACGAGGTGAAACGGATCCTGACCGAGAGGGCCGGGACGGTGGAGAACTGCCCCACCACGACACAAGCCGCCACACCAGGCGGTGGCGGCTGTGAGCGAAACAACCCACTTCCCAAACAAGCAATAACGACCAAGAAGTGAGAGCAGTGTGCCTTAGCCTGCGGTGGTGAAAGAAAGCACGGTGTCGTTGCAGCAGGCGCTGGACCAGACCCGGACCGGGGATATCTGGCTGTTTCGCGGCGGGTCAGGCCCCGACCGTGCGATCCAGACGTTGAGCAACGCCCCGGTAAACCACGTGGGGATGACGGTCGCGATCGACGACCTCCCCCCGTTGATGTGGAGCGCGGAACTCGGCAACAAGCTGGTCGACGTATGGACCGGCGGCAACCATCGTGGCGTGCAATTGAACGACGCCCGAGAATCCGTCGAGCAATGGTTCAACGTCTACGGACAGCGTTGTTGGCTGCGCCAGCTGACTCCCTACGCGACCCGCGAGCAAGAGGACCGGATGCTACGGGTCATCGCCCGAATGGACGGCACGCCGTTTCCCAGCACTGCGCGCGTGACAGGGCGATGGTTTCGTGGCCGAGTGCCGACGGCCGGCGACTGGACGCGAGGAATACCGTTCGTCGACAGCAAGGTTCGGGAGACGTCGCGGCGAAGGAAGGAAGAGAAACGCAGGATGGGCTTGGAAACTGCCTACTGCGCTGAGACCGTCGCCATCACCTACGAGGAAAT
>JAVXWV010000667.1:0-2586 GCA_032230775.1 Mycobacterium sp.
TTCAGTTGTGGCCGTGGGTGTGCAGGACGGCCAACCCGTGGACGCGGGCGCCGTCGTCGTCACCGTCGAAGCCATGAAGATGGAGCACGCGATGGCCGCGCCGGTCGACGGCGTAGTCGAACTACTCGTCGCGGCGGGCGACCAGGTCAAGGTGGGCCAGCCGCTGGCACGGATCACCGCCGCCGGCGGAGCCGGCAATTCAGCAGAAGCGAAGGAAGACGAATCATGACCGATTTTCTGGCCACCGGAATGCTGCCCGATCACTACGAGCAGCTCGCGAAGACCGTGCGCGACTTCGCCCAAAGCGTCGTCGCCCCGGTCTCGGCCAAACACGACGAAGAGCATTCGTTCCCTTACGAAGTCGTGTCCGGGATGGCCGACATGGGGTTGTTCGGCCTACCGTTCCCCGAGGAGTACGGCGGCATGGGCGGCGACTACTTCGCGCTATGCCTGTCGCTCGAGGAGCTTGGCAAGGTCGACCAGAGTGTGGCGATCACCCTCGAGGCCGGGGTGTCGCTTGGCGCCATGCCGGTGTACCGCTTCGGCAACGATGAGCAGAAGCAAGAGTGGTTGCCGCTCTTGGCAAGTGGTAAGGCGCTCGGGGCATTCGGCCTGACCGAGGCCGGTGGCGGCACCGACGCAGGCGCTACCAGGACCACGGCCAAGATGGATGGATCAACGTGGGTCATTAACGGCAGCAAGCAGTTCATCACCAACTCCGGCACCGACATCACAAAGCTGGTGACCGTCACCGCCGTTACCGGCGACACCGGCGGCAAGAAGGAGATCTCGTCGATCCTGGTGCCGGTGCCCATCGAGGGGTTCACCGCCGAGCCCGCGTACAACAAGGTCGGCTGGAACGCCTCGGACACTCACCCCCTGAGCTTCGACGATGTCCGGGTGCCCGCCGAGAACCTGCTGGGCGAGCGTGGCCGCGGGTACGCCAACTTCCTGCGCATCCTCGACGAGGGCCGGATCGCCATCGCGGCGTTGTCGGTCGGCTCGGCACAGGGGTGCGTGGACGAATGCGTGAAGTACGCCAAGGAGCGTCAGGCGTTCGGCGCTGCGATCGGCACCTACCAGGCTGTCGCGTTCAAGATCGCCAGGATGGAGGCGCGTGCCTACGCGGCACGCACCGCCTACTACGACGCCGCCGCACTGATGTTGGCGGGCAAGCCGTTCAAGAAGGCCGCTTCGATCGCCAAGCTAGTGGCCAGCGAGGCGGCGATGGACAACGCGCGCGATGCCACGCAGGTGTTCGGCGGCTACGGCTTCATGAACGAGTACCCTGTCGCGCGCCACTACCGCGACAGCAAGATCCTTGAGATCGGCGAGGGGACAACGGAAGTGCAGCTGATGCTGATCGCACGTGAGGCTGGCCTATGACCGATAAGAAGATTGTCGTCCAGCGCGGGCTGTGGTTCGAGGAGTTCGAAACCGGAGTCCTCTATCAGCACCGTCCTGGCCGCACCATCACCGAGGCCGACAACGTGTTGTTCACGACGCTGACGATGAACACCCAGGCGCTGCATCTGGACGCCGCGTTCTCTGATGCGTTGCCGCCGTTCAACCAGCGGCTGGTGAATTCGATGTTCACATTGTCGACGATGGTCGGGTTGTCGGTGACGCAGCTGACGCAGGGCACGATCGTGGGCAACCTCGGTTTCGGCGAGGTCGCATTCCCCAAGCCGCTTTTCCACGGCGACACGCTGTACGCCGAGACAGAGGTGACCGACAAGCGCGAGTCCAAGAGCCGTCCCGGCGAGGGAATCGTGACCTTCGCTCATACCGGCCGCAACCAGCACGGTGATGTCGTGGCGACCGCATCGCGAAAAACCATGGTGCGCAAGCGGCCTGAAGGAGACGCGTAGTGGCGCTGACACAGACAGGCCCGGCATGGTTGTTCTGCCCGGCCGATCGCCCGGAACGGTTTGAAAAGGCAGCCGCGGCAGCCGATGTGGTGATTCTCGATCTGGAAGACGGCGTCGCGGCGAAAGACAGGGACGCCGCTCGCACCGCACTGATCGAGACGCCGCTTGACCAGGACCGCACCGTCGTGCGCATCAATCCCAGCGGGACGGACGACCATCAGCTCGACCTGGAAGCGCTGACGCGCACCTCCTACACGACCGTGATGCTGGCGAAAACCGAAGACCCGCAGCAGGTTCGTGACCTCGTGCCGCTCGACGTGGTGGTGCTGATCGAGACCCCGTTGGGCGCGTTGGTGGTCAGCGAGTTGGCGCGGATGGACAACACGCTCGCGTTGATGTGGGGCGCCGAGGATCTGTTCGCCGTTCTTGGCGGCACCGCCAATCGCCACGCGGACGGCTCGTATCGCGACGTCGCCAGGCATGTGCGGTCACAGACGCTTCTGGCGGCCAAGGCGTACGGACGAATGGCGCTGGATTCGGTGTACCTGAACATCAAGGACCTCGACGGCCTGGCTCAGGAGGTCGACGATGCGGTGACCGTCGGTTTCGACGCCAAGGTCGCGATCCACCCGTCGCAGGTCGCGGTCATTCGCGCCGGCTACGCACCCACCCCGGGCCAGGTGGAATGGGCGCGACACGTGTTGACGGCCGCCCG
>JAVXWV010000746.1:0-2617 GCA_032230775.1 Mycobacterium sp.
GATACGGCCGTCAGCGTCGCGTGTATCTGGTCCTGCCGCTTGAGCTCGGAAACGGTTTCGGACAAGCGGTGTATGACACGCTGACGTTCTTCAATGAGTGCGCGCTCCTTCTCGAGCAGGTCGGCACTCGTCATCGCCGCTGCGGTTTGTTGGGCCAATGCCCGGAGCAGGAACAGTTCATCGCGAGAGGGAGCGACTTCGGCCCGGATCACCAGCGCACCCGTGCTACCTTCCACCGCCTGCAGGGCGATCGCATATCGCCGCTGACCGTCGGGCAGCTCGATGGGTAGATCAGCCCCTAAGTTCGCCGTGACAAGGGAGTCAATGCGGCGATCGAGCTTCCTGCCAGGATCACGACCGTCTACCATCTTCCCGTTTGCGACTCGGTACGTTGCTTCGGTGTGAAACGCGCCGAGAGATGGCACCGCGTTGGCCGCTAGCTCGAGTATCGAATCGGCGTCGCGACCGTCGAACATCAACGCCGCCAGGACAAGAACGCCATATAGGTTCGAAAGCTGAGCGCGGGCTTCCTCCGATGAGCGCAGCGTGGTCCGCCCAAAGGAGAAGAATTCAGGGTCCTCGCGCGCCACAGTCAATTATCCCGCCCCCAAGCTCGTAATCAACCCGTGATTTCAATGACAGCGTGCCACACACAGAACCTGCCCTCTTCGGCCTATCAGGACAGTTCTGGGCCAGAGTTCTTGCCACCACAGCCTGATTAGCCAAACATGCGGCAGCACGCGTGACAGCCGGGAAACGCCAGCTAGCGCGCGTAATCAACGCGCGAAGCGCGCTGGCTAGTTCGGTCGACTACGCCGATCAAACCAGCTGGCCGTTTGCCCAATATGACCCGACGGGGCGAAGTTGCCGTCGCCGTTGACTGCTACGTCCCAGCGCGCGGGCCCACTCCGGCACGAATCGGCGGAGAGCCGGCTGGTGGCTTCACCCATGCGGCCAAGGGCCAGTTATTGCGCTGCGATGGTCGGAGATGTCTTGGAGCGCAGCGTCTTCTGAGACGGTCAGGCTCTGCCGTCGGAGAAACAGCGTGACGAGTCGTGTCGCGCGGTCGTTGAGCCAGGGTCAACTGCGGGCGTCAACCGCCGGGTCTTCACGCCGATTTTCCCGCCAACGGCTGCCAAAGTTCGTCACGTGGTGACGGTTCTTTAACCCCCAGAACTAACTACACTGTCCTCTCCGAGCAACTTCTGCCGATCGGGGGTGGTGCCGTGTCTGATGCCCTCGATTTGGGCGTCACCGGCATCGACGCAGCGTTAGGCGACCACATCTGCGGTCTCTACTCGAACCAACTCCAGCGCGACCAGATCCTGCTCCCATTCCTCGAGGCAGGTCTTGCGGCCGGCGACAAGTGCATCTGCGTCGTCGACGGGACCGATCCGAAAGAGGTCGTCGCGGCCCTCGACATCCGCGTCGACGCCGCGAAGTTCGCGGCCACCAAGCAGCTCGAGGTCATCCGCGCGCCCGACATGTATATGCGGTCCGGCGGCTTCTCTGCCGATGAGGTGATCGGCTCCTGGAAGGCCGCGATGTCCGACGTCATGTACGACGGCCGGTTCGACGTCGTGCGGGCGGTGGAGACGTGGTCACGCCGTGACGTCGTTCCCGACATGGACGAACTCATGACGCTCGAGTCCGAGATGAATCGATTCCTGCCGCTGTTTCCGCAGGTCGTCATGTGCCTGTACGACATCGACCGCTTCGGCAGCGGCATCATCGTCGACCTGCTGAAAACGCATCCTCGGATGCTGATTGGGGGGATGCTCGTCGAGAATCCCTATTACACCTCACCCGACGAAATCCTTCATCGGGCGGAGCGCGGCGATTCAGAGACCGCGGATGCCGAGATCGATGAGGCGGCCAAATGGTACTTCGACGAGACGACTGGCTCGACCTAGCCCGCAAGGTCAACTGGACACCCCGCTATGTCGATGAGCGGGAGATGTTTCCTGAAGAACTCAGCGGCCGCCCCTGGTTGGCACACGATGCTTGGCGCAACTGGAACGAGGCTTACCGCACCACCTACCGCGAATACGTCGCAAACCAGCGCGAGAAAGACGCCGCAGTGCTCGGCGTGCGGTCGGCATTGGACAAGCCACACCTGTTCGACGGCCTCGATCCCGGTTGGGTGCAGCTGGTCAAGTTCCACAACGGTGCGGTTGCTCTCGTGGAATACGCGGGCGCGATCGCTGAGTTGCGGATGGCGCGGTTCGGCCGCGACAGCGCCTGGCGGATGATGTCGAGCCTTGGCGCTCTCGACGAGATCCGGCACACCCAGATCCCGTTGCTCATCGGCCACGACATGCTGGCCTACGACGGCAACTTCGACTGGACACACAAGGCCTTCCACACCAACCAGTGGGTGATTCTCGCCGCCCGTCACCTCTTCGACGACATGTTTCTCGCCGCCGACGCAATCGACAGCGCGATCCAGCTCAACTTCGTGTTCGAGACCGGCTTTTCCAACCTGCAGTTCATGGCGATGGCGGCGATGGCCGACCGCGCCCACCACCACCTGTTCGAGAAGACGCTGGCGAGCATTCAGACCGATGAGGCCCGCCACGCCCAGATCGGGCACCCGGTCATGCGGACGTTGCTCGAG
>JAVXWV010000758.1:0-6438 GCA_032230775.1 Mycobacterium sp.
CTCGGACCGATCGAATCCACGCCGCTGAAGCGGTGGCAGCTGTGTATGAACGTCAACCTGACGGGTGTATTTCTGGTGACGAAGGCCGTCATCCCGCACGTGAAGGCACGTGGTAGTGGGTCGCTCATCGCAGTCACCACCACCGGCGTCGGCATGACCGAGCACGGTTCCAACGCCTACTGGGTGTCCAAGGCCGGCGCTGAACGCTTGTATCTCGGCCTCGCAGCGGATTTGAAGCCAGACAACATCGCGGTGAACTGCCTCAGCCCGTCGCGCGTCGTGCTAACAGAGGGTTGGCAGGCGGGGGGCGGTGGCATGGAGATCCCACCGGAGATGGTCGAGCCGCCGGAGGCGATGGCCAACGCCGCCGTGCTGCTGGCGCGGCAGGATGCGAGCGGCATCACCGGTACGATCCAACGCTCAGAAGAACTCACCGCGCAAAACTCATAGCCGCGAACGTGCGTGTCTGTACCCCGACACGCCGCGAAATGCGTACAGAACGCGCACAGTCGCGGCCCACGAGCGTGCGTGTCTGTTCGCGAAACGGAATCTATTGGCTGCTATTTCGCCGATTTGACGATCGGGAAGGCTATTTCGGGCGCAGTCTGGGGTGGCAACGACGACGTGTCTCGGGAGGAACCGCGATGCCAGAGCTCATGGGTTTCTCGCACATCGACTTGACGGTCTCCGACTGCGAGCGCACGGCCGTCTGGTGGCAAGAAGTGCTTGGCTTCACGCTCGTCCACCAGGCCCGTACCGGTACGTTCGAGGTCAGGACAATGGTGCATCCGTCGGGCCTCGCCGTGACAGTGCTGACCCACGACGGGACCGCGAAAAGCGATGCCTTCGATGAACAGCGCGTCGGCCTTGATCACCTGGCGTTCAGAGTCTCCGATCAAGACGAATTACAGCGATGGGTCACACATTTCGACGCAATGGGTGTGTCGCATACCGGAATCATCGATACCGGGTTCGGCCCCACTGTTGTCTTCCGCGATCCGGACAACATGCAGCTCGAATTGTATGTCCACCAAAGTTTCGACCAGCTGCGGTTAAGCGATGCGGACTCCGCAGAGGCGCAACAGATCTTGCGCGGGGCTCAATAGGCCTCGTCGCGAGCGTGCGCAAAATGCCCGCAGATCACGGCGTGTCGGGGTACAGACACGCACGCTCGCGTAAGTTGGGTTGGTTACTTGCCCTTGGCGATCAGCCCATCGACGATCTTGTTGAAGTCGGCCGTGCCGAAGGACACATATTCAGACAAGTTGGCGTAGTCCAACGACGCCATCACCGACTTCTCGAGTTGCATGTTCATCAGCCGCTTGGTGCTCTCCAGCGCTTGTTGCGGCAGTTCCATGATCTTCTTCGCGCACGCGATCGCCTCGGCCAGCGGGTCGGCCACCACGTGGTTGGCCATGCCCAGCTCGAGCGCTCGCGCGGCCTTGATCCGCACACCGGTGAACGCGAACTCCTTGGCCTGCAGCAGGCTGATCTGCGACGGCCACACCAGTGGCCCGCCGTCCGCGGCAACCAGTCCGATCGACACGTGCGGGTCGGCGAAGAACGCGGTCTCGGCCATGTAGACGATGTCGGAGAGCGCCGCCAAACTGCAGCCCAGCCCGACGGCCGGACCGTTGACCGCCGCGACCACCGGGACGCGGCAGCGCACCATGCCGATGACGAGGTCACGGCCGTGCTTGATCGTCTTCTGGCGCAGGGCTTCGTCGTTGCGCAGCTCGTCGAGGTAGTTGAAGTCACCACCGGCCGAAAAGGCCCGGCCCGCACCGGTGATCACCGCCGCCCGCGCGTCGACATCTTCATTGAGCGCTTCCCAGATCGTGGCCAGCCCCACGTGCAACGCATCATTGACCGCATTGAGCTCATCAGGGCGATTGAGCGTGATGATGCGCAGGCCGCCATCGGCCTTGACGTCGATTTCGTCTGGCATGTCGTACATTTCAATCCCCTTTGCTCTTCGCGCAAGCGCTCATCGCACTCCAAATCCGAGAATCCGCTGTGCGATGATGTTCTTCTGAATCTGCGAGGTGCCGCCCATCACGCTCTGCGCGCGGCTGTACATGTACGCGCCGAACAACTCGGGATCGCTGGTGCCGACGGTGGCCAACGCGGCGTGGCCGACGGATTGCTCGACCCATGTCATCAACAGCTTGTCGAGCGATCCGTGCGGGCCGTGGGTGATGCCGTCGAGTTGCTCGGACAACCGACGCCGCACGTGCAGTCTTAGCATTTCAGTCTGCACCCACGCCCAGGACAGTTCCTCGGGTATCGCACCATCGACGCGGGATGCCAACTGGCGCACCAACTTCCCGTACCGAGCTGAGAATCCCAGCGTCGAGGGTTCGCGCTCGTGGCTGACGACCGTCATCGCTATTTTCCAGCCATCCCCCGGCGCACCCAGCATGTTATCGGCGGGAACTCGGGCGCCGTCGAAGGCCACCTGCCCGAACTCCTTGGTGACTCCGCTGATCATCTTCAACGGGCGCTGCTCGATACCGGGCTGGTGCATCGAGACGATGAACGCCGAGAGGCCGCGATGCTTGGGCACGTCCTTATCGGTGCGCGCCAGCAGCAGGCACCAGTCGGCGACGTCGGAGTAGCTGGTCCATATCTTGTGCCCGTGGATGACGTACTCGTCACCCTCGCGGGTGGCCGTGGTCGTCAGCGACGCGAGATCGGAGCCTGCCCCCGGCTCGGAAAAGCCTTGGCACCACCGCTCGGTACCGTCGATCATGCCGGGCAGGAATCGCTGCTGCAGTTCCTTGCTGCCGTGGTGGCCAAACGCGACGACGAGGTATCCGAGGCTGGGCCGCGCAGGAGCCCCGGCCTTCGCGATCTCCTCGTCGACGATGACGTCGTAGACCGGCGGAAGGTCCTGCCCGCCATACTCCTTCGGCCACGACGTGCCGAAGAAGCCCGCCGCGTACAGCGCTTGATGCCAGTCGCCATGGGCGGCCCAATACTCGTCGCCCGACGTCGGGAACTTGCCCCTCTGTTCGGTCAACCAACCGCGCAACCGGTCCCGGAACGCGGCCTCGTCCGGCGAATCACGAAAGTCCAATGGACAGCTCCTCCAGCTTCACGGGCCACAGTTCGGTTGCCGTCAGCACCCGGCGCAGGTACACGTGCGCGAGGCATTCCCACGTGTTGCCGATGCCACCGTGGACCTGGATCGAGGTTTCGCAGACAGTCAGTGCCGCACGCGCACAGTAGATCTTGGCCACCTTCGCCGCCTCGATTGCCGCAGCGACAGGAAGTTCGTCGACCGCCCATGCGGCGTGGCGCAGCACGCTGATCGATCCCTCGATCAGCGCGAGGCTCTCGGCCAGCAGGTGCCCGACGGCTTGATAGGACCCGATGGTCGCCCCGTACTGTTCGCGGACCTGGGCATACTCACCGGCCAGAGCATGTGTGCCGCGCGCGGCACCGACCAAGTCGGCGCAGGTGACGGCCAGCGCCAGCGCACGCCAACGGCCGGCGTCCTCCTCAGCCAGCTCACTCAGCTCTGCCGGCGACTCGACCACTCCGGCAGCGATTTTCGTCAGGTCGACCGACGCGGGCTCCTCGCGCGACAAGGACGGCTCGCGACCGAGCGCCCGCCTCACGTCGTCGGCAAGTACCGGTCCGAGGAATGCCACGTCGACAAGGCCCCGCGCGAACTCCTCGGCGACGATGGCCACCTCGACCCCGGACGCACCGTCGGACCGCAGCGTGCGAAATCCCCCGGCGTCGACCGCCTTCTCCAGCCGGCTGATCCGATTCGCGTCGTCGAGATCTGCGACTGACCCCGGCCCGAGATCGTCGGCCAGCTTGGCCGCGGCCTCGCGGAGCTGCCGCTGTTCACTGGTCAGACGGACGTCCACAAACGCTCCTTCAACACTCTTCGCAACACCTTTCCGGAAGGCAGCCGGGGTATCTCGTCGACGAACACCACCCGGTTCGGTCGCTTGTACGACGCCAGCCGGTCCCCGACAAGCGCGATAAGCTCGTGGGCCTCGACCGGCCCGCATGTCTTGACTGCGGCGACGACGGCCTCCCCATTTGCCGCGTCGGGAACGCCGAACACCGCACAGTCTTCGACGGCCGCGTGCCCATGGAGCACTGCCTCGATCTCGGCAGGCGCGACCTGAAATCCCCGCACCTTGATCATTTCCTTGGCACGATCGGTGATCCGCAGCCAGCCGTCGACGTCGAGGTAGCCGACGTCTCCCGTCCGGTACCAGCCTTCCGAAAATGCCTCGGCCGTAGCCGAATCCGGCAGGTAGCCCGCCATCACCGAATCCGAGCGCACCTGGATCTCGCCTACGGCACCCGGCGCCAGCGGTTCGCCGTCGTCCAGCGACACGATCCGCAGGCGAACCTCTGGCACCGGCCGTCCGACGGTGTCGAGCCGCGCGCCCTCGATCTCATTGCAGGCGATGACCACCAACTCGCTGGTCCCATATGCGGTCACCCAGTTCACGCCCGTTCGCCGGGTGATGGCCTCCGCGACACTCGGTGTGACGGGCGTCGCGCACCACATGATGTAGCGCAGCGAGGACAGGTCGTAGCTTTCCAGTTTCGGATGGGCGGCCAGTGCCAAAGCGATTGGTGCGACGGCCATCTCGATGGTGATTCGATCCGTCTCGATCTGGTGCAGCATGAGGTCGATGTCGAAGCGGCGGTGCAGCCGGATCCATGCGCCGGTTTCCAGCGCCATCACGATGTTGAGCAACCCGAGGATGTGCGACGGCGGGGTCATGATCTGCATCCGGTCCGCCGACGACAGGTGTAGCGCGTCACGCCAGTGCCGCACCGCCGCGGCGAACGATCCGTGGGTGTGACGCACCGCCTTTGGCATGCCCGTCGTCCCGGAGCTGAACACGAACAGCGCATCGGATTCGGGTGATGGGGATTCGAACGTCCGCTGCCCTGGCGTGATCGCCTCGTCCAGCGACAGCATCGGCATCAACTCGGCGAGCACCGGATGGTCGCCAACCGCGTGCGACGGCGTGGTCAGCGCGAGCGCGTTCTCGACCTCGGCCCGCTTCCACGCCGGGCTCAGCAAGACTGCCGACGCACCAAGCCGCCAGATGGCCCACAGCGCGATCACGAACTCCGGGCGGTTCGACGACATCAGCGCGACGCGATCGCCGGACCTCACGCCACGGTGTTGGAGCAGCACTGAAGCCATGCCGTTGGCGAGGGCGTCGAGCTGCGAGAGGCTGTACTCCCGCTCCTCGAAGGCGAGCGCGATCGGCTCACTCACACCCTGTCCTCACTGGCCGTCGTCAGTTCACATTACGATGGAGAATAGCGTATCACTTATGGAGAATGGTATTCTCCGTTTGTCAGAATGCATACGCCAGGAGAGGCTTGATGACGGCAGAACCGGTATCGACTTCGTCTGCCGGAGACCCTGGCGGGCAGGTCACGATCGTGCTCGATCGCAAGAAGGTGTCCGTGCCCAAGGTGGCGGGCGAGACCCTTCTGGAGAGCGCCCGGCGAGCCGGTCTGAGTCCTCCGTTCTCCTGTGAAGCCGGCAACTGCGGCACATGCATGGCCAAGCTGACCGAAGGTCGCGCCACTATGCGGGTGAACGACGCTCTTGAAGAGGACGAGGTCGAAGAGGGATACGTGCTGACGTGCCAGGCCGTGCCGGATACGGATACGGTCGCCGTCTGCTATGACGATTGAGCCGACTGATCCGCTAAGCCACCGTGCTCGTCGAGGCTCGGTGGGCGACGATAGTCGGGTTCGTACCCGTCGATGTGGATGGGGCTACCAACCAAGCGGAACTCGCCTGCGGTAACGATGGCCTCGGGTGTCGCCTCCAGCGCTTCAGGCAGCGTCCGGACAGCCGCGACGGGGATGCCGAGCGGGCGCAGTCGCGACTCCCAGTTCGCCGCGGTGTCCATGGCCAGCGCGGCGGTAACAACGGCCAGCACCTCGTCGCGGTTCGCTGCCCGTTCGGCCATCGTCGGGAAGCCGTCGATACCTGCCTCGCCGGCGAAAGATCGCCAAAACGCATCGTGGGTGATGAACAACGCCAACACGCCGTCAGCGGTCGAAAACAGCTGTGCAGGCACGTAGTACGAATGCGCGCCGAACGGGTACCGCTGCGGCGCCGCACCGTCGTTGAGGTATGCAGACGCCCGGTAGTTCAGCTGCGACAGCATCACGTCGCGCAGCGACACATCCACTTGCCCACCGCGACCCGACACGATCTGCGCGAGCAACCCGAGCGCGGCGGCCAGTCCTGTGGAGTTGTCGGCAGACGAGTAGCCGGGCAATGTCGGTGGCCCGTCGGGATGACCCGTCATCGCCGCAACTCCCGTCGCCGCCTGGATGACGTAGTCGAACGCTGGGTCGTCACCGCCCTCTAGCCCGAAGCCGGTCATCGCGACGCAGACGATTCGTTCGTTGAACGTCCGCAACGCG
>JAVXWV010000770.1:0-4580 GCA_032230775.1 Mycobacterium sp.
TTGCTGGCTGAACTGGCCCGGCGCGGGGTGGAACGCGGTCACCACCGACAACGCCTGCTATCGCACCGTTGACACCGACTATGGCGACTACCACGAAACCATCGACGGCGAGCAGCTGTGGCGGGAGGACCGCATCGCCGCGTTGCTGGCCGACGATGGACCGTTGTTCGTGCAGGGCACGACCCGCAATCAGGTTGTGTTCTATCCACTTTTCGACCACATCGTGTTGCTCAGCGCGCCTGCCGACGTACTTGTCGAGCGGCTGAGGACGCGCACCACGAACCCGTACGGCAAGGATCCCGCGCAGGTCGAGGAAACCCTCGGCTATCTCGAAACCGTCGAACCACTACTAAGGGAAACCGCCACCCTGGAGGTGGTCACCACAGTGCCCGTCGCCCAGGTCGCCGATATCGTTGTTGCGCACTGTCTTTGAGACGGAGGTGCGCCGACTCGATTGTCGGTATCAGAACGGCTCATTCGGTGCGCCCGGGGTGGGGTTATCCTGATCGTCCGTCCCGGAGGCGGTGTGGGCAATGTCGTGTCCCTCACCGACCCGGACACAGCCTGCGGTGCAGTCTTGCATCACGATGGCGTCGGTGGCGCCCTGCACCACTCTCCACTTCCAGGCGGTTTGAATCGTGTTTTGGTCGGCAAGCATCTCGCGATCACCCACGGTGCAGTGCAGTGTCCGGGTGGCGCTGTCGCAGGTCTCATGAAGCAACTCGTGCTCTGAGAGGCCCAGCGGGTTGCGGATCAACCGAACGCCGAAGCGCTGCATCTTGTCGTGGGCCTGCAGCCGTTCGGCGATGCCGGCCAAGACGGCCTCGTCTTCGTCGCTCAGCGGTGACGCGTTACCAAAGTCGTCAGGCTGGGCGAACTCCATGCCGACGACACCGACGACACCGCTGACCGAATCGTCGAATCGGATCGCCGTGGTGCTCAGCCCCTGCTCGGGAAACGCCGACCGCTCGACGGGAGCGGTTTCTGTCCTTCGCGGCGCACGGATGGCTTGCTCCACGAAGACCTCTCCCGGAGCAGGCTCGAAATGCTTGTGCAGCAACCAGATACCGAAGCGCTGCCACGCATCGGTGGAGACGAGATACTGGCCCAGCTCTTCCAGGCACACGCGGTCGTCCTCGCGCAGCTCCCCGACATCGGTGGCGTCCATATCGCGTAACACCTCGTAGTCCTCAACGCCGTGATCCCGCATCGTCAGCATTGGTCGTCTCCTTATTGATGTTGTGGGTGAAGAGGTCTCCAAACAGCGCTGGATAAGCCCGGATGCTAGCAGCGAGAGTCACCCTAAACGCCTGGATTGACGAGAAGGCAACCGCACGCGCAACGCGCTATATGAACTGTTCACCGGCGATTTGGATGATGTCTACCGGCGGCGGCGTGCCGCTTTTCACGCTGGGCCGTAATGCCGCGTTACGCAGGCGCGTCGTACTGCAGATGGTGCAACTCAGCGTAGATGCCGTCGAGCTGCAGCAGCTCCTGGTGGGTGCCGTCTTCCGCCACCACGCCGTCCTTGATGACGATGATCTTGTGCGCGTCGCGCAGGGTGCTCAGGCGATGGGCGATGGTGATGACCGTGCGGCCGGCCATCAACCGCTCCAGGGCCTCGATCACCAGGTGCTCGGACTCGGCGTCCAGCGCAGCCGTCGGCTCGTCGAGAATGAGGATGGGGTTGTCGCGAATGAGCGCACGAGCGATGCCGATGCGTTGACGCTGACCGCCGGACAGTGTGCTGCCACGGTCGCCGACCAAGCTGTCGTAGCCGTCGGGCATGCGGTCGATGAACTCGTCGGCGTTGGCGAGTTTGGCTGCCTCCATGATTTCGTCCTCGGTGGCATCGGGGCGGCCGAAGGCGATGTTGTCACGGATGGTTCCCCGTAGCAGCACCGTGGACTGCAGCACGAAGCCGATCTGGGTGCGGAGCCCGTGGACCGTGTAGTCGGCGATATCCACGCCGTCGATCGTGATCCGACCGCCGTCGAGATCTCGGAACCGTGGGATGAGGCTGACAAGAGTGGATTTACCGCTGCCGGTCGGGCCGACGACACCGACCATCTGTCCAGCGCCGATGGTGAACGAGATGTCCCGTAATACGGGCGCGGCGGAGTCGTAGCCAAAGGAAACATTCTCGAAAGTGATCTCGCCCTTGAACGGTGGGGGTTCGGCCGGCGCCGGACGTTCCGGGATCACGACGTCGGCGTCGCAGACCGCCGTCACTCGCTGGAACCCCACCGATACTTGCGCGAGGGTGTTGGTCATCTGCGAGAGCGCGCGCACCGGTTGGAAGAACCGCGCCATATACGACAAGAACACGGTGAGCGCGCCGGCGGTCATGGTGCCGGCAATGATGAGAAGAGCGCCCCGCCAGAGCACCAAACCGGTGCACAGCGCAACTATCAAACTGATGATCGGCGACAGCAGTGCCGACACCCGTCGCGTCTTGAGCCACGCAGAGACGGTTTGCTTGCTGACCTCCTGTACCTGCTTGTCTTCGTAGTCCTCGCGCGAGTAGGCCTGCACGACCTCGATCGACTGCAGACCCTCTTGCAGCGTGGCGAGCAGATCTGATTGTTTGGTACGCACCTCTTTGGTGGCTGTTCTTATCGCCTTATTGATGCGGACCAGAAAGTAGAGCAGGAATGGGGTTACCGCGAGCGCGATCAGGGCGAAATCCCAACGCAGCCAAAACATCACGATGATCATCGCGACGAGCGTCAGGGCGTCGGTGAAGATGTTGAGGACCGAGGTCGACGCAAAGCTCTGGATCGTCTGAACGTCAGTCGTGAGTGTGCTCAGGATCGTGCCGACGCGGTTGCTGTCGTAGAAGGCGAGTGACAGCTCCTGCAAGTGGTGATACAGCCGCACGCGCAGGTCGTTTCCGATGGACTGCCCTACCCGCTCGGTGGTATAGCTCGCGACATAAAAGGCCACACCGCTCACCACGGCGATCAACACCACCATGATCCCGGCCGCAGCGGCGATGTGTGTCTTGGTTGAGCCGCCCACCATCGGGAACCAGAAGGTGATCCATCCCGGCGGTCGGTGGTTTCCAACGACGTTGTCGAGGATGATCTTCAGCGGCCACGGGAGGGCGAGACCCGTCAAAATCTGCACCAGCGTCGCCGCCAGGATGAGGGCGAGAGCCCCGCGGTAGGGGCGGAGCAGGTCGCGAAGCAGCGGCGGCACGGCAGGCGCCTCCTGTTAGCAGACTGTGTCTAGCCCGAAATGTAACAGCGCTCGGCTCCGGACGTGCCCTGACCGACGGATGAGCCGGCGGGTGTCAGCGACTTCGCTGGCCCCGCGCGCGGATCGCTCGATCCGGCGTCCTTGTTTCGACATCGTTCAGAACGAGGGTTGATACTCACCACGCAACGGTGCCCTTTAGGCGCCACCACACCGGAGGTGGTCCGTTGGAGAAGTTCAAGCCCTCGATCGACTGGGGCAACCAGCTCGTCGTGTCTTCTAGGTGGGTCCTCGAGGCCTGGGCGATCAGCGCCGCGTGCGTACTGGCGATCGCGTTCCTGTTGATTCGCTACAGCACATGGGCACACAGATTCTGGCGCGTCTCCGGCGACTATTTCACCGGCAGAGCCAGCCTGCCCGTCTGGACGGTGCTGGCGGTTTTGCTGCTGTCGGTGATCCTCGAGGTGCGTCTCTCCGTGCTGCTCAGCTACTACAGCAACGACCTGTTCTCGGCTCTACAAATGGCGTTCCAGGGTGCGGGTGCGCACAACGCGGCGCAGCGCGATTCGGGAATACACGGCTTCTGGGGCGCGATCGTGATCTTCTGCATCCTGGCCGCAATCCGTATCAGCCGCCTCCTGTTCGACACATACCTGACCCAGCGTTTCATCATCCGCTGGAGGATGTGGTTGACCGACCGTCTCACCGTGGACTGGTTGACCCGGCGCGCGTATTACCGCGCCCGATTCACCCAGCCCACGATCGACAACCCCGATCAACGCATCCAGCAGGACATCGACGTCTTCACCACCGGGATAGGAACCGGCCCCAACGTTCCGACGTACTACTCGCAGAGCACGTTGCCCTTCGGAGCAGTCAACGCGGTGGCTTCCGTGGCGTCGTTCGCGGTGATCCTGTGGCATCTGTCGGGGACACTGACATTGTTTGGGGTTGCGATCCCCAAGGCACTGTTCTGGATCGTGATCGCCTATGTGGTGACCGCGTCGCTGATCGCCTTTCGGATCGGTCACCCGCTGATCCGGTTGAGCTTTCGCAACGAGCAGACAAATGCCGCGTTTCGCTACGCGATGGTGCGGTTGCGCGACGCCGCGGAGGCGGTCGGCTTCTACCGCGGCGAGCAAGCCGAGCGCGCGCAACTCAATTCGAGGTTCTCGGCCGTCATCTCCAACTATCGGCGCTACGTTCGGCGGACGCTGGGCTTGATCGGATGGAACTACACGGTTACCGAGACGATCCTTCCTCTGCCGTATGTGCTTCAGGCGCCGAGGTTGTTCGCAGGCACCATTAAGTTGGGCGACGTGCAACAGTCCGCGGGCGCGTTCGGCAAGATCGAGTCTGGATTGTCGTTCTTCCGCAACGCA
>JAVXWV010000855.1:0-9880 GCA_032230775.1 Mycobacterium sp.
ATCCGTCGCACCATTACGTTCCAAAGGACGCTCGACGTCGTGGCGCGCCTCATCATCGGCTGCAGCCGGTCACGTGCCGGCTGGGCACTGGGGACCGCGTCGCTTGCCTTCGCGAAAAGCGTCGAGAACATGGAGATCAGCCACAACGTCCTTCATGGCCAATGGGATTGGATGAACGACCCCGAAATTCACTCGAGCACGTGGGATTGGGACATGGTCGGGCTCTCCTCGCAGTGGAGGTATTCGCACAACTACCGCCACCACGCGTTCAGCAACGTTCTCGGCATGGACGATGATCTCGGCTTCGGCGTCATGCGGGTAACCCGCGATCAACCGTGGAAACCACAGTATTTGCTGCAGCCGATTCAAAACCTGTTCTTGGCAGCTACTTTCGAATGGGGCATTGCCCTGCACGACGTCGATTTCGAGCGGACTGGGGCAGCCACGGCCGCCGAAAAGGTCACCGAGACAAGGATGCTGATCGGAAAGGTTGCCCGCCAGGCAGCCAAGGACTACGTGTTCTTCCCGGCGCTCAGCCGTTCTCGGTGGCGCAGAACCCTGGCTGCGAACGCGACGGCCAACGTTGTGCGCAACCTATGGGCGTACATGGTGATCTTCTGTGGACACTTCCCTGACGGTGCGGAGAAATTCACTGCCGACGTACTCGAACATGAGACCCGAGGTGAGTGGTACCTGCGACAGATGCTGGGTTCCGCGAACTTCAATGCCGGTCGGTTGCTCGCGTTCTCGAGCGGCAACTTGTGTTACCAGATCGAGCACCACCTGTTTCCCGACCTGCCGAGTAACCGCTACGCGGAGATCGCCGTGCGCGTTCGGGCGCTCTGCGACAAGTACGACCTGCCTTACACCAGCGGTTCGCTTGTGCACCAATATTTTTTGACGCTGCGAACCATCCACAAACTGGCGCTTCCCGACGGATTTCTGGTGGCCACGTCCGACGACGCACCGGAGACTTCATCGGAACGAAAGTTCACCGCCGCCGCTGCGACGGTTGCCCGATTGGGTGGCCCGATAATCGGGCTGCGAACGGCGTTGCGGGACCGTGCCCGCCGCACACACCTGGGAAGAGCGGTCACACGACCGCGTGCTGGTCCTCGAGACTAGCCAGTGCCGCTTCGACGGTGTCGACGGTGGGCAGCGATCCGTGGGGGTCGCAGAGCCGTAGCAGTCGGGAGACCGCGGCACCACGGACCACCACCCAGCCTTTGCCAGAGTGTGCGCAGCAAACCGAGACCCTGTGTAGCGCCGAGAAGCCCTCGGTGCCACAGAATTTCAGACCGCTGAGATCCAGGATCAGTTCGCGGCAATGCACCGCATTCACGAGTGCGTAGTCGGTCAGGGTGCTTGCGTTCGTCGCGTCGATGTCGCCGGATGCGCTGACAATGGCCACCGACGACATCGTCCATCGAGTGTCGAATCGCGCCGCGTGACGCTTCGTGGGTGATACAGGTCTGGTGGGAAGGGTGTCGGTCATGGTGATCCCAGCGGGGCAGACGATCACCGGCGTGTGGGGGCTCGGAGCCAGCGCTCCTTGAGTTCAGCGGCGGACAGCCGAACGCATCCCGGACCAGCTGAGATTCTCAGCACCTCAGACGCTACACCCAATTACTGTAGGAGCCATGTCACGGCGAGTACGCCGTGAATACATGGCCGGTGACCGTAGTGCACGTCGGGCACCGGTAGGAATGTGAGCGCAGGTGCCGGCGATGGCGGAGTTGACCGTAGGCGATGGCAGTTCGCGGACAGCGGAGCAGTTCAGTGCCGACGACGCCGATTTGCAAGCCGCCATCGGCAACCTCGCGGGCCTGGTCGCGGGCAGTCTCGGGTTGCCTGAGTTGCTGGCCGAGGTGGCCTCGTTCGCAGTGGGCGCGATACCGGGCGCCGATGGTGCCGGAGTGACGTTGCTGCGGCTCGATCGGTCGGACAACATGGTGGCGGCGTTGGCGTCGAGTGCTCCGTTTGTCGCCGAGATAGACGAAATCCAGTACGTGACTCTCCAGGAGGGACCTTGCATAACGGCGGCGCTGGAGCGTCGCACGGTCCGTTCGGGGTCGTTGGGTGGGGAGAAGATGTGGCCGCGGTTCGGTCCGCGCGTTGGCAGGTTAGGTGTGCACAGTGCGCTGTCGCTGCCGTTGCTGCTGCCAGATCAGGTGGTCGGGGCGATCAACGTGTACGCCCACGGCAAAGACGTCTTCGACGAGCACGCGGCCGAACTCGGCGAATTGTTCGCCAAACCAGCGGCGGTCGCGGTGCACAACGCGCAGATCCTCGCGGACGCGCTTTCTCTGACCGTGCAGTTGCAGAGAGCGCTGGCGACGCGCCCGGTAATCGATCAGGCGATCGGCCTTATCCGGGGACGTACTGGGCGCAGCGTCGAGGACGCGTTCACCCACCTGCGGGAAATGAGCCAAGCCGAACACCGCAAGTTGGCTGATGTGGCTCAACAAATTGTCGACGAAGCCGTGCGCCGCGCCCGGGCCCGGCACAAACCGACCGAGTAGCTATGTCGCCGGCTTGCCGTTGGCCGCCGCCTCGGTCACCGGCAATGCGGATGGTTCCGCCGGGGCCGGCAGGGGTGTGATGCCCTTCGCCGCAGCGGTTTCCCGGGTGAGGAAGCTGCTGATTTCGCCGATCGCGCTCATCATCGGCGCAGGGAACACCACCGTGGTGTTCTTCTCCACTCCGAGCTCGGCCAGCGTCTGCAAATTCCGCAGTTGCAAGGCGAGCGGGTGGGCCATCATCGTATCCGACGCATCCCCAAGGGCGGCGGCGGCCATCGATTCACCCTCGGCGGCAATGATTTTGGCACGCTTTTCCCGCTCGGCCTCGGCTTGCCGCGCCATCGCGCGTTTCATGCTGTCGGGCAATTGAATATCCTTCAGCTCGACGAGGTTCACCTCCACGCCCCACTCGAGGGTCGCCACGTCGAGGATTCTTTGGATGTTGGCGTTGATGACGTCGGTTTCGGAGAGCGCCTCGTCGAGGGTGTGCTGACCGACCACTTTGCGCAGTGTCGTCTGCGCGATCTGGTTGATGGCGGAGTCCACGTTCTCGATGGCGATCACGGATTTCACCGGGTCGACGACGCGGAAGTAGGCGACGGCGGAAATGTCGACGCTGACGTTGTCGCGGGTGATGATGCCCTGCGACTGGATCGGCATCGTCACAATCCGCAGCGACACCCGCACCAACCGGTCGATCACCGGAATGATCAGGGCCAGGCCGGGTTCCTTGACACCCACCACCTTGCCGAGCCGGAACAACACACCCCTCTGGTATTGCGTCACGACCTTCACCGACATCGACAACCCGATCAGCGCGACGACGGCGAGCACTACGAGAGTGACGATCAGGGCGTTCATCCAGCGCGCCGGGGCATTGCGGGTGGCCGTGCGGCTGCACTCAGTTTGTCCGCGCTGCCCCTCAGCTGGCTCAGATGGTCACGGGAGGTGACAGCTGCGCTGCGATGGGCCGTCGCTTGCTGTCGCAGCGTGGACGCGTGGACCGTTTTGATGTCGATCTCGACCTCGGCTGCATGGGCCCGCGCGTCGAACTGGTCCGCAAGCACTTCCTGACGCCGGAGTCGTAGCGCGTCCTCCGCGACTTGATCGCGGATCGTCTCGGCGTTGCCGTTGCGCTGTTGGTTGCGTGTCTTGTACACCACGAGGGCGAGCACGCCGGTAAGCACGAGTGCCGCCATCGCGGTGACGAGGATCAAAACGGTTGTGTTGGTAGCCACATTGGCCCCTTAGATTGGTGGATCTTGGGTGGAATTTCAGGCAGATGGGCCGAGCGACGCCACCGCGCCGACCGCGATCCCAAAGAGGAACAACGTGCCGGTCGACCCCGTGAGGGGATACCCGAACACGGATGAATCGGTCGGCGGATGGCCCGCCCCAGCGCTGCTTAGCACGCCGCCGATCGCAGCGGCATGTAAAACAATCAATCCCACGATGACAAGCATTCGAGCCTCTCATCTGCTGGTAGACCTCTAGTACACGCTAGATTCGCGGGTGTGTCAACATTGTGGACCCATGGCGTTAACATACGATGTATCTCATCTGACGTCAGCCGAAGGAAAGTACTGCCCGCGATGACGAAACAACGCGCCGCCGGACCTGATCTGCCCGCCGCAATTACCGCCCACGACGATGGCCAGGTCAGCAGGTCGGTCATCCTGCAAGCCGCACTGAGGATCGTCGACCGCGACGGTGTCGACGGCTTGTCGATGCGCCGGCTCAGCGACGAGGTACGTCGGGATCCCACAGTGATCTACCGGCACGTGCCGAACAAGGCGGCTCTGCTCGACGGGGTCGCCGAGATGGTGCTCGGACAACTACGGGTGGACACGGCAGATCCGGACTGGGCGGGTCAGCTGCGTGCGGTGGCCCACGACTTCCGACGGCTGGCCCGCGCACATCCAAACGTGGTGCCGCTGTTGGTGACTCGACCGCTCGCTACGCCATTGGGTCGTCGGCCGCTAGGAATGTTGCGGCCGCTGGAGGACGTACTCGCGCTGCTCACCGCAGCCGGTTTCAGCGGGGCAGATGCCCTGCACATCTACCGGGTGCTCTTCGGGTACCTGCATGGCCACATCCTCAACGAGTTGCAGGAAGTCATCGAGCGACCCGAGGAGACCGATGATGTCTTGCGCCTAGGCCTGCACCGGCTCACCGTGACCGAGTTCCCCCACGTGCGCGCGCTGGCATCGGCTCTGGCCAACTATGACGGCGCCGCTGAACTGGACCGCGGCCTTGATCTGCTCCTCTTGGGTCTGACCGCCACGGTGACACCACCGGATGGGGCGTCACGATCGAGAAAGCCTTAGCCCGGAGTGACCAGTGGCTATTTCCTGACTAGCTGCTTGCGGTGTACGACCGCGCTCCGACACCGGCGAGGGCACCACCGTCGACGATCAGGTACTCGTCACGGATCGGGCGTCCGGAGAAGAAGCACTCCAGAATTTCCCTAGTGCCTGCCGCGTAACGGGTTTGCGCCGACAGCGACGACCCGGAGATGTGCGGAGTCATCCCGTGATGGGGCATTGTGCGCCAGGGATGGTCGGCAGGTGCCGGCTGTGGGTACCACACGTCGCCTGCGTAGCCCGCCAGTTGGCCGCTGCGCAGAGCCCTGTCAATGGCATCGCGGTCGCAGATGAGTGCGCGCGCCGTATTAATAAGGTACGCACCGCGTTTCATCGTGCCGATCAGCTCGTCATCGAACAGCCCGCGGGTCTCCGGGTGCAGCGGGGCGTTGATGGTGACCACGTCGAGATGGGGCACCATATCCTGCACCGTCGGGTGATAGGTCAAGTTGAGTTCGGCCTCGACCTCAGGTGACAGCCGGTGCTTATCGAAGTAGTGCAGATGCACGTCGAATGGTGCTAGCCGGCGCAGCACCGCCAGGCCGATCCGGCCTGCGGCGACCGTACCGACGTGCATGCCCTCGAGGTCGTACGACCGCTGCACGCAGTCCGCGATGTTCCAGCCCCCATCGATGACCCACTTGTAAGACGGCAAGTAGTTACGCACCTGCGAGAGGATCATCATCACGACATGCTCGGCCACACTGATGCTGTTGCAGAACGTCACCTCGGCGACCGTGATGCCCCGCTCGATTGCGGCATCCAGATCGACGTGGTCCGAACCGATTCCAGCTGTCAAGGCGAGCTTGAGCTGAGGTGCTCGCGCAATTCGCTCGGCGGTGAGGTAAGCGGGCCAGAACGGCTGCGAGATGACCACGTCCGCATCGGCCAGGTGCTGGTCGAAGACGGAGTTCTCACTGTCTTTGTCAGACGTCACCACAAGCTCGTGGCCGAGCCCCTCGAGATAGGACCGAAGACCGAGTTCACCCGAGACGCTGCCCAGCAGTGAACCCGGGGTGAAGTCGGTCGCCGATGGTGTCGGCAGCGATTGGCCGTCGGGGTAGCCGTCCAGATGCGGAAGACCGTCACGCGGGTACGACTTGGGGTAGCCGTCGACCGGATCGTCGTAGAGGACGCAGACCACTTTTGCCATGATTCTCGATCTCCTTTTCTCGTTGCGCCCGCCGGGTACCGCGATTCGGTCATGGAAAGGGCGCAGGTAATCAACAGTCGTGAAAGAGGGTCGCCACCAATCGGTTTGGCGGCACACCATGTCGACCTGACCGACGCTACAGCCGCTACCAACGCCGAACAATGGATTGGTCTTTGCGATCTGACATGCTGCGATAGTCTTTCACTATCGGCGTCAGCGAAGGAGTGGGTGGATGCACGGCGACGTGGTAATCCAGCAACTGGAGTACCTGGTGGCGCTGGCGCGCGAGCGTCATTTCGGTCGCGCCGCTTCGGCATGCCACGTCAGTCAACCCACGCTCTCAGTGGCAATTCGTAAGCTCGAACACGAACTGGACGTCGTGATCGTGTTGCGCGGTCAGCGATTTGAGGGGTTCACCCCCGAGGGCCAACGCGTCGTCACGTGGGCCCACCGGATCCTCGCCGAACGAAACGAGCTCCTTGCAGACGTCGAGCGGATGCGCGGTGGGCTGACCGTGACGGCCCGCATCGGGGCGGTGCCGACCTCGGTGCCGGCGAGCCCGTTGGTCACCAGCCGGTTCCTCGAGCGGTACCCGGGCGCGAGGGTCCACATCGAGTCATTGTCGTCCCGCGAGATCGCGAGGCGCCTGGCCGAATTCGATCTGGACGCGGGTCTGACATATCTGGACGCCGAAACGCCACCCGGCACCAAACGGGTCGAGCTCTACAGGGAGCGCTACGTCCTCGTGGCGCCTTCGGCACACCCGCTCATGCAACGCCCCGAAGTGCGCTGGGCAGAAGCGGCGGAGCTGCCACTGTGCGCGTTGACCACGGCAATGCGTAATCGGCGCATCATCGATGCCAACATGGCCACCGATGGCGCCCAATTCAACCCAGTCATCGAAGCCGACTCGGCTGGCGCCTTGTACGCGCACATCAAGAGCCTGCGAATGGCGAGCGTGGTCGCACATACCTGGCTTGAGGCATTCGGCATGCCCGACGGCATGGCGATGCGACCGATGGTCGAGCAGGGACCCGGCCCTGCGGTCGGCCTCATCGTATTGGACCGCGACCCGAATTCACTGGTGGCGCAGGCACTTCTCGAAGCCGCCACCGATGCGGGGAGCGGGAGCGCCTAACGCTTCACGTTTACAGAACCTTCAGCTCCTGGGTGATTTCGGCGACCGAGGATTTCGCGTCGCCGAAGAGCATCGTGGTCTTCGGGTCGAAGTACAGCTCGTTGTCGATGCCCGCGAATCCGGCACTCATCGAGCGCTTGAGCACGATGACCGACCGCGCCTGGTCCACGTTGAGGATCGGCATGCCGTAGATCGGGGATGCCGGATTCGAGCGTGCCGCCGGGTTCGTCACGTCGTTGGCGCCGATGACCAACGCCACGTCGGCCCGGCTGAATTCGCCGTTGATCTCGTCCATCTCCTTGAGTTGCTCGTACGGCACGTCGGCCTCGGCGAGCAGCACGTTCATGTGGCCTGGCATCCGTCCCGCGACGGGGTGAATGGCGTGTCTGACCTCAACCCCGCGGTCCTCGAGCAGGCTGGCCATCTCCCGCACCGCGTGCTGGGCCTGCGACACGGCCATGCCGTAACCGGGGACGATGACGACCTGGCTCGCGTATCCCATCTGCAGCGCCGCGTCGGCCGCACTGGTCTGCCGCACGGTCTGGTCCACCGGCCCACCGGCCGAAGCCGCGGCGGTCGTCCCGCCGAACCCGCCGGCGACGATGGCCGGGATCGACCGGTTCATCGCCTTGGCCATCAGATTGGTCAGGATCGTGCCAGAGGCGCCGACGATCATGCCTGCGACGATCATCGCGGTGTTGTCCAGCGCGAGCCCCGTCGCCGCGGCGGAGAGCCCGGTGAGCGCGTTGAGTAGCGAGATCACCACAGGCATGTCCGCACCGCCGATCGGCAGCACGACCATCACGCCGAGCACCGCCGCCGAGACCAGCACGCCGACGATCAGCAGCTCGGAGCGTTGACCGAGACCGATCGCCACGGCACACCCAACCGAAACGAGCAGCAGCCCCGCGTTGAGCGGTTGCTGTGCCCTCCCCAAGCTGATCGGCTTGCCCGGCAACAGTTCCTGCAGCTTGCCGAAGGCGATCAGGGAGCCCCAGAACGACACCGATCCGACGATCGCCGCGAAAAGCGAAGTGACAGTGACATATCCGGCCACTGTCGCGTACCCGTGGCTGTTGCGGAACTCCACCCAGGCCACCAGCGCCACGGCGCCGCCGCCCACTCCGTTGAACAGGGCCACCAGCTGCGGCATCGCGGTCATCTTGACCTGCTTTGCCGACGGCACGCCGACGACTGTGCCAAGGACGAGACCGAGCGCGATCAACAACCAGTTGCTCGTCCCAGGCGTCAACAGAGTCGCGACGATCGCGAGCACCATGCCGACGCCGGCGATGAGATTGCCGCGCACCGCCGTTCGAGGTCCGGTCAGGCCCATCAGGCCGTAGATGAACAATGCGAATGCGACGATGTAGAGACCCGCGATGAGCTCACTCATGGGCTGCTGCCACCTTTCCCGGCGCTGGGCTGGGCTTCTTTTTGAACATGCCGAGCATCCGGTCTGTCACGAGGAACCCGCCCACCACGTTGATGGCGCCGAAGGCGATGGCGATCACCAGCAGCGTCCGGTCGAACGCACCCGATGCCCCCCGGCCGAGCAGCACAAGACCTGCCAGCAGCACGATGCCGTGGATCGCGTTGGTGCCGGACATGAGCGGCGTGTGAAGGGTGTTGGGCACCTTGGAGATCACGGCGAAGCCGACAAACGCGGCCAACACCAGGATCGCCAGGTTGGAGATGAGTGTCATCGAGCCTCCGTCAACTGGTCACTGGTTGAGGTCACGCAGCATGCGGCGAGGATCTCGTCGGAAAGGTCCGGCACGATCTCTCCGTCGGTCAGCATGTGTTCGAGCAGCGCGGCGACGTTGCGCGAGTACAGCTCGCTGGCGTGCTCCGGCATCGTCGCCGGCAGGTTCAACGGCGACGCGATCGTGACGCCGTGCCGAACGACGGTCTCGCCGGGCACGGTGAGCTCGCAGTTGCCGCCGGCTTCACCGGCGAGGTCGACAACCACGCTGCCCGACCGCATTCGGCGCACCGCCTCGGCTGTGACCAGTCGAGGTGCCGGACGGCCAGGGACGAGCGCCGTGGTGATCACCACGTCGAAGCCGGAGATCGCTTCGGTCAGCCGACGCTGCTGCTCTACCTGCTCCTCTGTGCTGAGCGCGCGGGCGTAGCCGCCGTCGCCCGCAGCCTGGACACCGAGTTCCAGCCACTGGGCGCCAAGCGACCGCACTTGTTCGGCCACCTCGGGCCGGACATCGAAGCCTGTCGTTCGGGCGCCCAGACGTTTGGCCGTTGCCAGTGCCTGAAGCCCGGCGACGCCAACGCCGAGCACCAGGACCGTGGACGGTTTCACCGTTCCGGCGGCCGTGGTGAGCATGGGGAAGAAGCGGGTCGAGCATTCCGCGGCGCGTAGCACCGCCTTGTAACCAGCGACATTGGCCTGCGAGGACAGCGCGTCCATGGTCTGCGCCCGGGAGATGCGCGGCACGGCTTCCATGGCGAAGCCGGTGACGCCCGCCAGCCGCAGTCGGTCCGCGATCTCGGGGCGGGTGCGTGGTGCCAGAAATCCAGTCAGGATCGATCCTGGCTTCAGCAGGCTGATTTCATCGTGGGTCGGCGGGTTGACCTTCACCACGACGTCGGCAGGCCATGGATCGCCGATGGTGGCTCCGGCCTGTTCGTAGTGCTCGTCTGCGATCAGCGCCCTGGCGCCGGCCCCGGTCTCGACAACGACGGAAAG
>JAVXWV010000002.1:0-4207 GCA_032230775.1 Mycobacterium sp.
TCTCCAGGCGGAAGCGCGGCCCGGCGACGCTGGACGCGTGAGTCTGGGTCACCGCCTTCGGAATTCCCGTCGTCCCCGACGAGTGCATGATCGACACCGGGTCCTCTCCGGCGTGCTTGAAGCGCCACGTGTCCGGCAGCACCGCCGCGGGCGGGGCAGGCAGGTCCTCGGCCAGCTGCACCCAACGCAGGCCTTCCAGCGATCCGATCCCCTCGCTGATGGCAGCGAAGCGGGACTGGTCGGTGTAGATCCCCACCGGCGTCGTGCGCTCGCACAGGCCGAGCGCCAGTGCCGGCGATGCCTTGCTGTTGATGAGCACGCCGATGGCGCCCAACTGGGCAAGCGCGTTGAGGTGGATTGTGTAGGCGAATGTGTCGGCCATATAGAGCGCCACGCGATCACGCGGGCCGACGCCCTGCTCGTGGTACCAAACCGACCAGCTCTGGGCGAGCGCGTCGATCTGGGCGAGCGAGAACTCCGTCTGCTCCTCCCCGGCGGTGTTGATCACCGGACGGCCCGTGCGGATGAACGGGATGTGCGGGTCGGGGTGCACGGCCATGGCCGTTGCCAGCAGGTTGCCCCCGCCGAGGTCGGGCATTGCCGCCAGGCGGGAACGTTGCTCGGGGGTCAGCAGTGCGTGGGTGGAAATAGTCATTGTTCAAACTCCTTGTGGTTGTGAGTGATTGGGTGAGTGGAGATTTCAGGAATTGAGCCCGAGGGCACGGGCGGCCGTCTCGAGGTCGCTCTGCTGGTGCAGGGCTGACACGCCGAAGCGCATCAGTCCGGTGCCCTTGGCGACCGTGGGATAGAAGGCGGGCAGGACCAGCACACCGGCCTTCTTCAACCGGCGGGCAGCGGCGAACGCCTCGTCCTCGGTGTCGAACAGTGCGCCCCGGACCGGCGAGCGCAACCCGGTGTTGACGAGCCTTCCGGCGGTCAGCCGATCGAACTCGGCGGCGTTGTCCCAGAGCCGCTTTTGCAGATCGGCCACTTCGCCGTTGACGTGCAACCGGGCCGCGGCGACGTTCGCGGCCAGCATCGGCACCATGATCGAATGCCCGAAGACCAACGGGTTGGCGAACTTTCGCATCACCCGCATGTCTTCGTGGCTTGGTACGACCGCGAAACCGCCTGCGCCGCCGAAGGCCTTGGACAACGAGCCGGCGAGCATGACGTTGTCCGGGAGCGTTCCGCCGAGCGCCTCGAACGCATAACCAGCACCCAGCGGTCCTTCGATCGAAACCCCGTGGGCGTCATCCACATACAGATGACCACCGAACGGCTCAAGGGTGGCCAGCATCGAAGCCACGTCGATCAGGCCGCCCATCGAGCCGACGCCGTCGACAAGCACGATCGGCGTGCGGCCGGTGGCCCCGACCTCGCGGACCGCTGCGGGCAGCGCTGCCGGATCGGTCATGTCGAAGCGCCGCGTCGGCCCGATCTGCTCGAGCACACCGCGGATCACCTGGATGGAGGCGTGCGCCGTCTTTTCGACGAGGAACGCGACGCCAGCCTCGGCGACGGGATAGCTGGGCAGCGCGCCTGCGCCGAGCAGCGGCAGCAAGCCCAGATGGACGTTGCTGACCGAGGTGAAGGCGGCTACCTGCGCGCCGTTGTACATCTGGGACAGGAGGGCCTCCAGCTCGCCGAGGTAAGGCGGCCGTCCCCTGTTGCGGGATGTGGAGAAGTGGAGACCGAAACGGTTCAGCGCCTCCGTTGCCGCGGCGATCAGGTCGGGGTGCGTTTCCAGGCCGAGGTAGGAGCACGAGACGAACTCCACGGCCTCGCTGCCGTCCTCCAGCGTGACTCGCTTGCCGTCCACGTCCCGCGAGGTGATGACATGCCCGGTCAGGCCCTCCGCGAAGGCCCGATCGAGCGAGTCCGAGGTCTTGCTGACGCGGGACGCGACCCAGTTGGGTTGGCTCACTTGCTTTTCCATCAAATCAGTCATCCGAGTGTCTCCTTTGTAAGGTTGGTGGTTGTCATGGCACGCAACGCTTTTGCGCTGCGCTCGCGGTAGGCGCCCCGCAGGGGGCCGAGCACCCCGCTGAGGCGGTCGAGCAAGTCTCCGAACGCCGCGGAGTCGTCGTCCTCGACGACATCCGACAGCTGCGACACTCCGCGCGACAGCGCGCGGCGAGCCGCCGGGGCGTAGGGGTTGGCCGCCTGCACGTCCCAATACACCTCCGGTGCACCTGACGTGATGCGCGCCAGCAGTGACAGCAGCGCGGCGTGCGGCGGCGGAGCGATCCGATCCAGATCGGCGATGTCGACGTCCAACTCGGCCAGCGCGGCGCCGAAGCCGATCACCGCGGCATGGGTGAGGGCCTGCGCAGCGGCTGCCAAGCGGTCGTGTTGGTCGGCGGTCACATTCACCACACGGGCACCCCATTGCTCGATCAGGTCGGCCAGCGCGCGCCCGCGCCGGCCGTCGCGCACGACCACCGAGGCCACCGGGTGGCCGGCGAAGCCAAGCGAGGGGGCGAACATCGGGTTGAGGCTCAGCGCCTCCGCCTGCCCGGCGATCATGGCGGCGGCGTGCAGGGCGGGGACCACCGTGGACTTCACCGAAAGCGTGTCGACGATGAGGGCGTCGGGCCGCAGTGTTCCGACCAGCCGGCCGATGGCGACCAGTGCCACCGGCTCGGGCACGGACAGTAGGACGGCGTCGGCTGTTCGGACGACGTCGGCCACCTCCGCGCCGGGATCGCTGATATCGCCCCGCACGAAGCGGGTGACACGGTGGGTAGGCCCGGGGATGGCGCGGTCGACGATGACGACGTCGTTGCCCGATTCCTGCAGCCGCTCGGCGAACAGTGAACCCACCGCTCCTGAGCCGCCTGCGACGACGACGCGCCCGATGGTCGGTGCGCCGCTCACTTCGGGCCCTCCTGCCGGACGCTCGCAGCCAGGGCGGTCATCATCGCCCTCGACTTGACCACGGTCTCGTCGAACTCCTCGTCCGGATCGGAGAGGGCGATGATGGCCCCGCCCACGCCGAACGTCACCCGCCCTTCGTTGGCGACGAGGGTTCGGATCACGATGCTGAGGTCGCTGGCGCCCGAGAGCGAAAACCACCCGAGCGCACCGGAATACACGCCGCGGGGGCCCTGCTCGAGCCGGTCGATGATCTCCATCGTGCGGACCTTGGGGGCACCGGTCATCGACCCGCCGGGGAACGCGGCGCGGATGCAGTCGACCGCCGACCGGCCCGGAGCGAGCGTGCCGCGGATCGTGGAGACGAGCTGGTGCACCGCCGCGTAGGTCTCGACGTCGAACAGCTTCGGCACGTGGACCGATCCCACCGAGCAGACCGTGTTGAGGTCGTTGCGGAGCAGGTCCACGATCATCAGGTTCTCGGCGCGGTCCTTCGGGTTGTCGCGCAGCTCCTCCACCAGGGCACGATCCTCGGCGGCATCGCCGCCGCGGGGGCGAGTGCCCTTGATCGGCTTCGCCTCGACGGTTCCGTGCAGGTCGATCGAGATGAACCGCTCAGGGGATGCGCTGAGCACGGCCACGTCGCCGAAGTCGAGGAGTGCCCCGAACGGGACCGGGCTCACCCGGCGAAGGTGGGCGAAGGTGGGCAGTACGTCGATCTCCGTGTGGACGGTGACCATGTTGGTCATGCAGATCTCGTAGGACTCACCGGTGTTGATCTCGTCGAAGCACTCGTCGATCCGCTTGAGGTAGGCGGCCCGGTCGTGCCTGAGCTCGACGTTCATGCCGATGTCGGGATCGGTCATGGCCGGGCCTGACAGCGCCAGAGCCGGGGCCGGATCGGTGGGAGCGGCAGGAAGCGCGCGCAGGGCCGACGCTGTCGTCGCCAGCCAGGCCTTGGCCTCGGCGGCCGTCGCCTCCTCGCCCGCGATGGACAGTGCCAGGAGATAGCTGGTCCGTGTGTTGTGGTCGAGCACGAGGGCCCGGTCGGCGAAAAGCAGTGCGGCGTCGGGTGTTTCGGACTGGTGGGCCGCGGTGCCCCCGGTCTCCGCCTTCAGCTCGTAGCCCAGATAGCCGACATAGCCGAGGTTGAACTCGAAGGGCAGGCCTGCCGGCGCCGGCACCGCCCGGGCGCGCAACTGGTCGTCGAGGTAGTCGAAGAACTGTTGCTGAACCCGCTTGGTGGTCCCGTCGGCGCGGCCGACGATGACCTCGCGGTCAGCGACGCTGTAGGTGACATGCTCGGCGAGCGGACCGTCTCCGTTACCCA
>JAVXWV010000026.1:0-2652 GCA_032230775.1 Mycobacterium sp.
AGGGCATGTCCAGATCGGCCCACACCGCGGGAAGGTCCTCCTTGCGCACGCCAAGCAGGTCGATGCGCTGCCCGCCGGTGATCTTGACCATCGGGATGTTGTAACGCTCCGCGACGTCGGCGATCCGCCGCAGCTGCGCAGGGGTGGTGACGCCGCCGGCGATCTGCGGCACCACCGAGAATGTTCCGTCCCGTTGGATATTGGCGTGCACCCGGTCGTTGATGAACCTGCCGTCTCGCTCGTCGATGTACTGCTCGCCCCACATCATCCTTAGCAACGAGGTCAGTGCCATCTTGCTGCCCGCATGCTCGACACCGCCGTCGGCGAGCGCGGCGAATACCGCTGACGGCGAGCGCAGCCCGCGTTGCCGGATCTCGGCGATGAGCGTTGCCTTGTCCAACGGGATGCACGGCACGTAGTAGGCCTCGGTCGGGTCGGTCTCCAGGTCGTCGCCGAGGGCCGCTTCGACGATGTCGGCGACCAGCTCCTCGCATGATCCGCATCCCTTGCCCGCCCGGGTAGCGCTCATCACACCGCCGACGGTGCGCTGCCCGTCCCGCACACAGGCCACCAGCTGACCCTTGCTCACCCCGTTGCAGTTGCACACCTGCGACTCGTCGTCCAACTCCGCCGCGCCCACGTCCGGAGGGGGAGCGCCGATGTCGAACAACAGCTTGATCCGTTCTTGTGGCAGCGGCAACCGCCGGTCAAAAGCCTGGGTCAGTGAAGCGGCCTTGCTGATGTCGCCGACCAGCGTGGCGCCCACCAGCATGCCGTCGCGGATGATCACCGTCTGATAGATCCCGCGGCTCGGCTCGCTGAACTGGACGAACTCGTCGTCGGGCCGCTCCGGCTCTTTGAGCCCCATTGCCGCTACATTCACGCCCGCGACCTTGAGCTTCGTCGCTAGCCGCGAACCGTGATAGGCCGCCGCCGGGTCGGCGCCGGTGATGTGGTCGGCCAGCACACATGCCTGCTCCCACAGCGGCGCGACCAGCCCGTAGACCTCGCCGCGATGCTGCACGCACTCGCCGACGGCGTAGATGTCGTCATCGTCGACCGACCGCAGCTGGTCATCGACGACGATGCCGCGCTGCGTCTCCAGCCCCGAGACCATGGCCAGGCCGATGTTCGGGCGGATGCCCGCCGCGATTACCACCATGTCGACGTCCAGCGTGGCCCCATCGGTGAAGGTGACGCCGGTGACCGCGCCGTTGTCCCGATCGCCGTCCTGCCGGATCGCGGTGGTGCGGGTGCCGGTGTGCACGGTGAAGCCGAGCCGTTCCAGCGAGCGGCACAGCACCCGACCGGCCTGCGCGTCCAGTTGCTGGTTCATCAGCCCCTGCGCGGCGTGCACCACGTGCACGTCTAACCCGTGTGCCTGCAGGCCGCGGGCCGCCTCCAAGCCGAGCAGGCCACCGCCGATCACCGCGGCACGCTGCTTGCCACGGGCATAACGCATCATCGCCATGGTGTCGTGCAGCGTGCGGAACCCGAACACCCCCTCCGTCAGCGTCTTGTCATCCGCCCATAGCCCCTCCATGGGCGGCAAAAAGGAGCGGCTGCCGGTCGCCAGCACAAGCTTGTCGTACCGGACGATCGACCCGTCGTCGGCGTAGACCCGGTGGGCGAACCGGTCGACGCGCACCACCCGCACCCCGGCTTTCAGAGTGATCCCGTTCTCCCGGTACCATTCCCAAGGGTTGAGAAAAAGGTCCTCGTCGAGCAATTGCCCGTCGGGGCCCGCTCCGCGGGCCAGTAGCTCCGACAGCAGGATGCGGTTGTAGTTGCCGTGCGGCTCGTCACCGAACATCGTGATGTGGAACGTCTCACCGCCGCCACGGGTCAAGATCTCCTCGACGGCGCGGGCTCCCGCCATGCCGTTGCCCACCACAACCAGTTCTTGCACGGCGCTCACACCTCCACCAGGCCGAGATCGACGACAACCGTCCCCGCGCACCCCTCGGGCGCGGCGACATGCAACTCGATCTGGGTATGGCTGATCAGGTCCTCCACCACCCGTAGCGGCACGTGGGTGCCGGCGCGGGCGCCGATCGGGAAGTAGCGCATCGGCTGGCCGTCCCGCACCAGCACAATAGTGATCATCTCCCCGGTGCTGTTTCCACCACGGAAGTAGAGGGCCTGGCCGGTTACCCCCGGGGGAACGGTGTAGGTCAGAGCAGGGTCAATCGGAACGGGCTTGCCCAGGCCCTGGCCTTCGAAGGGGTAGATGCCCTGCAAGAACCGCGACGTGGTGTGCATGCGATCTCCTCTGGTCCGCGACTTTCAGGGGACTGGGTCACTGGGGTCTTCCACTGTGCTGACCGCGACTGCGCAGGCCTTGAACTCCGGCATCCGGGAGACGGGGTCCAGCGCGGGGTTGGTCAGTGCATTGGCGGTGGCCTGCCCACCCCAGTGAAAGGGCACGAAGACCGTGTCGGAGCGGATGTCCTCGGTGATCCTGGCGCGCAGCACGGCGCTGCCACGGCGGGTGTCCAGCCGCACGAAGTCGCCTGGACCGACGCCGACCCGCCGGGCGAGTTCCGGGTGCTACTCGGCGTAGGCGTCGGGATCGGCGGTGACCAGTGCGCGCACCCGCCTGGTCTGCGCCCCTGACTGGTAGTGCGACCGGTTTCGCCCGGTGCTGAGGTA
>JAVXWV010000114.1:0-5193 GCA_032230775.1 Mycobacterium sp.
CCGCCGGGTTCGCCGAACAGTTCGCCGAGACCTGGCGCACCCCGGACCTGGCCAAGCACGAGGCGCTGTGGAGCGACGACATCGTGCTGATCCAGCCCATGATGGGCACGCTGCGGGGTAAGCAGGCATGCCGCGAGTCGTTTCAGCGGCTGTTCGCCCTTGTGCCCGACCTGCACGCCGACATGCACCGGATCGGGCACGGCAAGCACGAGGTATTCATCGAATTCACCCTGAGCGGAACGTACGGCGGCAAGCCAATCGCCTGGGATGCGGTCGACCGCTTCACGTTCACCGATGGCCTGATCGCCGAGCGGGTTTCGTACTTCGACTCCACACCGCTGATCGGGAAGCTGGTGGCCCGCCCTGCCGGCTGGGACCGGTTGGTCCGGATCGGCTCGCAGCTCTTCCGGCGCTGATCAACGGTCGAACGGGCCGAACCGCCACGACCGTCGCGGGCCGCGGATCGAGACCGACCCGCAGACGACCTTGCCGGTGAGGATGACGTGCGGTGTGCCCTCGGCGGCTGCGTCCTTGCGGTGGTCATGCGCGCTGCCGACGATGACCTCGACGTCGTCGATCGATGCGCTGGCGCCATCGGGCAGCCGGAGGTCCAGCCCGCCGAACTTCATGTCGAGTTCGACCACCACCATCGGACCCGCGAACCGTGCCCGCGTCAGGTCCAGCTCCACGGAACCCATCCGACGGTGCAGGGCGAGCCGCGTCGGAACGATCCACTCGCCCTGACGCTTGAGTGAGCCGAGGACCCCGCGAAGCTCCACCCGGTCGGTGGCCGAGGTGACGACCGCGCCAGGTCCTGGCAGGTCGAATACGAGGGCGTCGAGGTCGGAATGCAGCCGCGCCTGCGACACCAGCGCCGAACGTTCCTCGAACTCATCGATGTCGATCAGCCCGAGCGCGACGGCGTTGTGCAGCCGCCGCAGCGTGCCGTTGCGGTCGGCGTCGGAGACGCGCATCGCGGATTCGTGGTTGATACCTGTCATGTCGGGTTCAACGGTACCGCCGACGAATCTCCGGGACTGCACGCCTTGGTGTATCGATTGTTGCGGTGAAACGCGAGTAATCGCCGCAACAAGCGATACACAACCGGCCGGGAGCCTCACGCCAGGTAGTCGGGTGGCAGCTGATCGAGCATGCCCTTGAGCATGCGCACCGCATACTCCGAACTGCCGCCCCCGACGATCAGCGCGGCGAACGCCATGTCCCCGCGGTAGCCCGCGAACCACGCATGCGATCCGCCGTTGAATTCGGCCTCGCCGGTCTTGCCGCGCACGTCACCAGAACCGTTGAGGTCCTTGGCGGTGCCATTGGTGACCACCAGCCGCATCATCGGCCGCAACCCGTCGAGCATTTTCGGCGAGATCGGTGCGCTGTCCCCCGTGACCACCGTCTGGCGGCCCTCAATCAGTTGCGGCACAGGCGTTTTCCCGGCCGCAACCGTCGCCGCGGCCAGCGCCATCCCGAACGGGCTTACCAACACCTTGCCCTGGCCGAAACCGTCCTCGGTGCGCTCGGCCAGGTTCACGGTCGGCGGCACCGAGCCGGACACCGTGTCGATGCCCTTGATCTGGTAGTCCGGGCCGATTCCGTACTGGGAGGCGGCCATCGTGAGCGCGCGCGGCGGCATCCTGCTGGCGAGTTCGGCGAAGGTGGTGTTGCACGAACTGGCGAACGCGCGCGACATCGGCACCGTGCCGAGGTCGAACCCGCCGTAGTTGGGGATGGTGCGGTGGCCGATGTCCATGACGCCCGGGCAAGCGAGCAATGTGTTGGGCGTGGCCATGTCGCGGTCGATGGCCGCGCCCGCGGTGATGATCTTGAACGTCGACCCCGGCGGATACAGGCCGGTGGTCGCGAGTGGTCCCTCGCTGTCGGCGGCGGCATTCTGTGCGACGGCCAGAATCTCACCGGTCGACGGCTTGATCACCACGATCATCGCCTTCTTGCCGGTGGTGTTGACCGCACCCTGCGCCGCGAGCTGCACGGACCGATCCAGGCTGATGGTGACCGAAGGCGCAGGGGCGCCCTGCACTTCGTTGAGCACGCCGACGTCGGCACCGTTCTGATTTACGCTGACCACGCGCCAGCCCGCGTCGCCGTCGAGGTCGTCGACAACCGCCTTCTTGACCTGGCTGACGATGTCGGGCGCGAACGAATCGTCGGTCGGCAGCAGTTCGGCCTGCGGTGTGACCACGACGCCGGGCAGTGCCCCGATGGCCCCGGCCACGCGGTCGTGATCGGACTGGCGCAGCGTGATCAGGCTCAGCGGGTCTTTCGACGAGCTGGCTTGCTCGGCGAGTCGCTGCGCATCCAGGGTGTCGTCGAACGGTCGCAGCGCATCAACCACGGCCCTTGCGGTCGGCATCAACGCGCCGCCTGCCGACTTCGCGTCCAGCATGTAGTGATACAGGTTGCCCGGCACCAGCACGTCGGTACCGCCGCGCTCGTTGACCGACGCCCGCCGCGGCATGTCTGCGCGCAGCGCGAAGGTCTGGTGTTCGCCGAGCCTCGGGTGCAATCCCGTTGCGCTCCAGCGGACCTCCCAGCGGCCCTCCTCGCGGACCATGTTCAGCTGCCCGTCGTAGGTCCAGGTCCGGTTCTTCGGCAGATGCCAGGTGTAGCGGTACGTGACGCTGCCGGTGTCCTCGGCGTACTTCGAGCCCACGATTTGCGCGTCCAACCGGACGGCCTGCAGCCCGGCCCACGCCTCGTTGAGGGCCGCCCTGGCATCGGCCGGCTTGTCGCTGAGCGCCGCGGCGGCCCCGGTGTCACCGGTGGCCAGCGCGGCGAAGAACTGCTCGGCGACCGGTTCAGGTCCGTTCGGCTTCGGGGTGCACGCCGTAACAAATCCAAGAGTCGTCGCCACCACCACAGAGACCGTGAGGATCGCTGCCACACGCGAAACTAGAGTTGCCATTGGGGCAGATGTTACGAACTCGAGACCTCTACTTCGGGGAGGCGCGCAGAAGTCGCGAATTACGCCCCGAAGGGCCCCGCCGCGGATGCTCGCACCACCAGCGGGACCGCAGGGAAGTACGCCGCCATCTCTGATCGTGACTTGCGGAGCGCCGCCGTCCCGTAACCCTGCTTGCGGTAGTCCGGGTGTATCCAGATCCGAACATTCACTTCGCCGCCGGCCAGCTCGCCGAACACCATGCCGACCTTCGCCGATCCATCGAGTGCGACCAGCCACGCGGCCTCTTCGGCGTCGACCCGGCTGATCGCGGCGCGAATCTCGTCGTCGAGATCACCGGCGGGCGCACCCGAGCCGTCTCCGGCCGCATGCACGTCGTCGGTGCGCGCCGCGAAGATGTCGCGGTCCTTGTCGGCGGCGAACGGCCGTAGCGTCAGGTTCTGTCCGGCTCTGGCCGACTGCTCACCCATGGTGAAGCTCAACTGGTTGTTCAGATCCTCTAGTTCTGCGGCGATCCTGCGCCTCGCGACCTTGGTGAGACGGTCAAAGGACAACCGCAGCACCGCATCGCTGCTCACCTCGGACGTGCCGAGCATCGAGGCAATCGCCTCGATGGCCGCGTCGTAGTCTTCGGAGTCAACGATGGCGTCGAGCAGCTCGTGGCGCCGTTCGAGAGCGCGCACCAATGCGTCGGCGATCTCCCTGCGTGCCACTCTGCGGTCATTGTCGGTCATGTGTGCAGCGTAATCAGCCGCCGCCCCGCCGCTGGAAAATCAGTCGAGAAGGACCGTCGCGAATGTGCCGACCGAGGTGAAACCGATGCGCGCGTACGTGGCACGGGCGACGGTGTTGAAGTCGTTGACGTACAGGCTCGCGGTGCGGCCGCTGCGCACCACGGCCGACGCGAGCGTCGCGGTGCCAGCGGTACCAAGGCCTTGGCCGCGCCAATCGGGGTGCACCCACACGCCCTGGATCTGGCCGACCGACGGCGACTGCGAGCCGACCTCGGCCTTGAAGACCACCCGGCCGCGCTCGAACCGGGCCCACGCCCGGCCCGCGGCGATCAGCCCCGCGACCCGCCGTCGGTAGCCGCGCCCGCCGTCACCGAGTCGCGGATCGACGCCGACCTCGCCGATGAACATGTCGATGGCCGCCACCAGATACGCGTCGAGTTCGTCGATGCGGACCGGTCGCACGGCCTGGTCGATCGGCGATTGCGGCGCCGTGCTCAACGCCATCAGCGGTTGTTGCTCACGCACGTCGCGCGCCGGGCCCCACGCGTGCTCTAGGCGCCGCCACATTGGCATCACGAATTCGGCGCGGCCGACCAACGACGAGCAGCGCCGCGCGGCGCTCATCGCCTTGTCCGCGAACGCATTTAGGTCATGGAGGTCGCCGCGCAACGGGATCAGGTTGGCGCCCGCATAGCAAAGCGATTCGCTGGCCCTGCGCCGCGTCCACAGTTCGCCGCCGATCGCGGATGGCTCGATGCCGAGCTCCGCGACTCGCGAGGCCACCATGCAGGAACCGACGGGATCCTCGTCGAGCACCCGGTGCACCGCCGCTTCGTCGCGAACCACCGACACCCGTCGCTCGTCAACGAGGCGAAAAAGCGGCGGAGCCGACATGGAAACTCTTTCTGGAATCCCGGGCGGGGGTGACCCCCCTCACAGGGTCATGCCTCAGCTTACGGTCACAATCGGTGAACCGCTCGCATCATCGGAACCACGCTCAGATTCCCTTTCGCCGGCGATTCGCATGGCCTCTTCGATCAACGTCTCTACGATCTGCGACTCCGGCACGGTCTTGATGACCTCGCCCTTGACGAAGATCTGGCCCTTGCCGTTTCCGGACGCGACGCCGAGGTCGGCCTCGCGGGCCTCACCTGGACCGTTCACGACGCAGCCCATCACCGCGACGCGCAATGGGAAATCCAGCCCGTCAAGTCCAGCGGTGACGGCGTTGGCCAGCGTGTAGACGTCGACCTGCGCGCGTCCGCACGACGGGCAGGACACGATCTCGAGTCCGCGGGGCCGCAGGTTCAGCGACTCCAGGATCTGGTTGCCGACCTTGACCTCTTCGATCGGCGGCGCCGACAGCGATACCCGGATGGTGTCGCCAATGCCCTTGGACAACAGCGCGCCGAACGCGACCGCGGACTTGATGGTGCCCTGGAACGTCGGGCCTGCCTCGGTCACGCCGAGGTGCAACGGGTAGTCGCACTGCGCGGCCAACAACTCGTAGGCAGCGACCATCACGAC
>JAVXWV010000118.1:0-5411 GCA_032230775.1 Mycobacterium sp.
CCCGCAATCACCCTGTCCCGGACGCTGTCCGATGCGAGCGGTCGACGGATGTCGTGAATAAGGACGTGGCGCGGCTGCTCCTTGAGGTAGTCCAACCCGGCCGCCAGGCACTGCGCCCGCGAGCCCGGGTCCACGGCCACCGCGACACCGACAGCTGACAGCCCATGGGCCGCAAGGCTTTCGCGGACAGCGCCGACGAGCGGCTCGGCGACGGCCACCACGGCCGTGCCGCGCATCGTCCGCACGACGCGTGCCAACGGCGCCTCGCCCGCCAACCGGTCGACGGCGGCAGCGACGTTGTCTATATACCTCGCAGGCAGCGGCACAATCGCCGCAAGGTCCACCGCCATCAGCGGAATCGCTTGAGGTAGGCGTCCCAATCCCAGCTGGACAGGAACTTCTGTGCGGCGGCATAGCCTTTCACGTACAGGGCTTCGATCTCGTTGTCCGAGATGCCGAAGTCGAGGAAGCCGACGTCGGTCGAGTCCACCCGGATCGTGCGGGCGCTCACCCACGGCTGACTCAGGTAAGCCTGATCACGGCCGACGAGGACTGTGGTGATGACGCTCTCCAGCAGATGCGGCGGACCAAGCAGGCGGATCGGCGCCAGGGCGGGAATCACCTTGTCGTTGCCCTCGGGCAGGTTCGGCAACACCGTGACGCCGAAACTGGGCCAGCGGGGTGGTCTGCGGTCGGTGCGGTCGAGCGAGTCGATCGGAAAGTTCGACAGGATTCCGCCGTCGACCAAGGTGGACGTCAACCCGGTCGAACTCGTCAGCGTGACGGGACGGAAGTAGAACGGGATCGACATCGACGCACGGACTGCGTCGGCCACGAACTGCTCGTCTGGGTCGAGGCCGTACACCCTGCGGTAGTCCCACGGCAGCCGAACCAGTTGCCCCGTCGTCACATCGGCAACCGTGACGACCAGCTTGTAGCGCTGCTCGGCGGGCAGGCTGTCGTCGTCGATGGCTAGATCGCCGAATGTGCGCACGCCAAGATTCTTCAGCTGGCTGCGGACCCAGTCGTGTGCGTAATCGCCCTTGTAGATGCCTGTTCCCCGCAGCACCGCCAACGACGGGCCGAGCACCGGAAGGCGTTCCACCGTGCCGGGATCGGTGAACTTGTGGTAATCGAGCTGCAGCGCAAGCTCTTTGACTTCCTCAGGGCCGAGCTGGTCGCCCATCGACGCGGCCGCAACGATCGCACCGACGATGGACCCGGCAGACGTCCCGGACACTCGCTGAGCGCGGTAGCCGCCGTCCATCAACGCGACGACGGCACCGACCAGTCCGATGCCCTTGACACCGCCGCCCGACAGCACCAGGTCCGCAGGCTTCGGCTCCGCCACGGCGCCGACGCTACACGGGGTCGAACGACCCGATCAGCCAGGTGTCATTGATCTTCTTCAGGCCCACCTTCACCGCGCTCAAGGCGAACGAGCCGTCGGGATTCTCCTTGCTGACGGTGTTCTGGTTGACGAACACCAGGACCACCGCAGAGTCGGGATGCAGTTCGGACACCGCGGCGCGCACGACGGCAGCGGTCGTCTTGACCGACTTCTGCTTGGCCGCCGGTGTCACGATCTGCTCGGTGAACTGCGTGTAGTAGGACAAGAAGTCGCCGGTCAGATGCGACTTGGCCGCCGCAAAGTCCTTGTCGAGGCTCTCCGGGGAGTACGACAGCAGCGCGATCGTGCCGCTTTTCGCCGCGTCGAGCGCGACAGTGGCCGCGGCGGTATTGGTTTGTTGGTCAGGGCGGTACTGCTCGAAATACAACCACGCCGCGACGCCTGCCGACGCGACAAGGGCCGCCGCCAGCAGGATCGCCCCGAGTTGGGCCCTGGCATGGCGCGCCACCTGCCGCGCAATGCCGGCCTTCGGCTCGGGCTGCGTTTCGGTTTCGGTGGCCGCGTCATCGTCGGCCTGCGCGGTCTCGTCGACGGCTTCGTCGGAGTCCTTCTCGGTGTCGTCGGCGTCGGTCACCCCGCCGGTGCCATTGGTGGTCACGGTACGAACTCCACTTTCGCCATCTTGATCTGACCGCCGTCGCGCTGAAGGCCGACCGATAGCCGCCAGGTGCGGGGCTCCTGCTTGGCCCCTGCGGCATTGGTGACGCGCGAGGTGGCCGACACCAGCACGACGGCCGTGTCGTTGGTCATCTGTTCGACGCCGGTGGCGTTGACGGTGACCTCGGTAGTCACCTTCGAGTCCTGCGCGACCTTGATGAAGTCGTCCGCGTGGTTCTTGAAGTCGTCCTTGAACTGACCCGTCGAGTTGTCGATGATGCGCTGTACGTCTTCCTTCGCCTTGTTGAAGTCCAGCGACATAAGCGTCACGACGCTCTGCCGGGCGGCCGCCGTGTACTCGGCGCTGCGCTGCTGTTCGGCGGCCTGGTGGCGGTGCTTCTGCGCCATCAGCACGCTCAGCGTGATCAAGACGATTGTGCAGAGGCTGGCCAGAGTCATCGCGACGACTTTGAGGACAAGGCCCCAGCGGCGTTGCTCGCGGACTGGCTCGTCGGCTACATCTACTTGGCCGTCTGTGCTGTCCTCGGTTTCCGAGCTGGCCTCAGTTTCGACAGTTTCGACGTCAGTGGCTTCGGTTGCCTGCGCTTCGACGTCGGTGGCCTGCGCTTCGACCTCGGCGGCGGCCTGCCTGCGCAGCCGGATCGCCCTGGCTCTGGCACGCGCGGCGGCGGCAGTCGCCTCCGCCTCGGCCGCCTCAGCCTCCGCTTCCTCCGCGAGGGCAAGTGCGTCTGCCGCGTCGGCCGACCGATCAGGATCCTGCTTCGGCTGATCGACGTGGTCATCGTCGATCAGCGACGCGCGGCGCCTGAAAGACGGCACAGCGACCTCCCTGTCTGCTAAGTGCTCTACCAAATGAGAATGGCATTATTCATTTTTGAGTATTGCCGCGACGATACCGCATCCCCAAATGCGGACCAGCGGCGCGTTTCCTGCGGAAATGCTATTTTCGCGCTGTGCGAACGCTCAGCGCAATCTGTCCTTCATCACCTTGCCCGTAGCGTTTAACGGTAGCTGGTTGAGGAACTCGACGAATCGAGGAACCTTAAATCCGGCCATCCGGTCGCGGCTCCATTCGATCAGTTCGTCGCAGCTGACGGCCGTTCTGCCGTCCTTCACCACGATGAACGCCTTGCCCACCTGACCCAACCGGTCATCGGGAACACCGATCACCGCGGCCTGCGCGACGGCAGGGTGCTCCAGCAAGAAGCCTTCGATCTCGGCCGGATACGCGTTGAACCCGCCGACGATGAACATGTCCTTCTTGCGTCCGACGATCTTCAGCCTGCCGCTGTCGGTGAGATGGCCGAGATCGCCGGTGTGCAGCCATCCGTCGGGATCGATCGTCTCGGCTGTGGCGATCGGGTCGTCGAGGTAGCCCTGCATCACCGTGAAGCCGCGCATCAGGACCTCGCCGTCGTCGGCGATGCGCAGCTCCACCCCACCGAGAGGCAGGCCCGCGGTGGTCGCGATCTCCTCGGGCGAATCGCCGGGGCGCGACAGCGTGGCAGTGCCACCCTCGGTCAGGCCGTACCCAGTTGCCAACAACTGGAACGGCAGTTCGTCGAACGCGCGCCTGATCAGCTCGACGGGGATGTCCGCCGCTCCGGTGACACCGACACGCAGCGTCGCCAACTTGCTCTTGTCGTGGACCGCCAGCAGTGAGTGATACAGAGTTGGCGGACCGGGCAGAACCGTGATCCGCTCGGCCACAACCATTTCCACCACGCGGTCGATGTCGAACACGGCCATCGGCAGCATCGTGGCACCGCGGATGAAGGACGACAGCAGTCCGGCCTTCAGGCCGAAGGTGTGGAAGTACGGGTTGATCTGCAGGTAGCGATCGCCTTCGCGCAGGTCGATGAGCCCGCTGTACTCCTCGTAGTGGCGCAGGTTCTGGATGTGGTTCATCAACACGCCTTTGGGCCTGCCAGTGGTGCCCGAGGTGAAGATGATCTCCGAGATGTCGGTGGCGTTGACGTCGCTGCCGTCACGCACGGACGGTGAACCGCTGCCGAGGAAGTCGGACTTCAGATCGATCACGGGCGGAAGCCCAGCGGGCTTCGAAGCGGACAGAGTGTAGTCCTGGTCCAGGAATCCCTTCTGGACCAGGACGGCCTTCGCGCCGCTGCGGCCGATGATGTCAGCGGCTTCCTCCGTCTTGTAGCGGGTGTTGACGGGGACCAGCGCACCGCCGGCGGTCAGCAATCCGAAGGCGGCAATCATCCACTCGGCGGAGTTGGGCGCCCAGATGGCGACCCGGTCACCCTTTTCGACGCCGAATTCGGCGAATGCGCCTGCAGCGCAACCGATCCGCTCAACCACCTCGGCGAAGGAAAGGCGCAGAGGACCGTCGACGACGGCTTCCGCGTCGCCGAACCGGTCCGCCGCGCTCAAGACCATCTCGGGGATGGTCTGCCAAGTTGGACTACCCGTGGTCACACGGTGACGAGCCGGGACAGGTTGCCGCCCATGATCTTCGCCTGATCCTCGAGGGAGAGGTGCTCGAGCGCGGTCACATAGTGGGTCGGCTCGGCAAGGCCCTCGGGGTGCGGCCAATCGGAGCCGTAGAGCACCTGCTCCACGCCGATCAGGTTGATCAGGTCGTCGATGCCCTCCTCGTAGAACGGGCTGACGTAGATGCGGTTCTTGATCTCCTCGATCGGGTTACCGGGGAATGCCTCGGGCGCCTTCTTCCAGACCTCGGCCATGGAGTCCAGCAGCGGGAACATCCACTTCGACCCTGCCTCGACGATCCCCACCTTCAGCTTCGGGAACCGGAAGAGCGCGCCGTGGATCACCCACGAGGCCACCGCATCCTGGATCGGGCGCCACTCGTTGAGGATCGACATCGCGTTGGTCTGGAACGGCAGCATCTCCTGGGCGGCGCCGTCCCACTCCGAGGTGTAGCGGGAGTAACCACTGTCGCTGGAGTGCATTCCGACGAACACGTCGTACTCGACGCACCTCTCCCAGAAAGGGTCGAACTCGGGCAGCGCGAACGACCGCGGGCCGCGGAATCCGGGCACCGGCGCCGGGCGGATCAGGATGGCGCGGGCTCCGCGCTTGACCACCCATTCCAGCTCCTCGATTGCCTTCTCGACGATGGGCAGAGTGATCACCGGGGTGGTGAAGATGCGGTTCTGGTAGTTGAAGCCCCACACCTCGTCGAGCCACTGGTTGAGCGAGTGGATGATGACATGGATGGCGAGCGGGTCGTCGGCCAGCCGCTCCTCGATCAGGCTGGCCAGCGTCGGAAACATCAGCGTGCGGTCGAGCCCCAGCTCGTTCATCTTCTCGAGGCGTGGACCGGGCTCGAAGAACGCCGGGATGGCCCTCATCGGCTCGCCGAAGAGTTCCTTCTTGCTCTTGCCGTCGGGGTTGC
>JAVXWV010000184.1:0-2609 GCA_032230775.1 Mycobacterium sp.
GTCCGGCTTCCCCCAGGTTTCCAGGTCTTCCCGGTAGCGGGGCAGGCTGGCAACGTCGCTGAACACGTTCACCAATACTCCGTCGGGCGAGCAGCCGATCGCATGGCGGCTCAGCGCACGGTTGACCGGACCCGCGGGGAGTCCGACCAAGACCAACACGGTTATGAAGTCCGCACATGCATTTGGTGTTTGTGAAGCCGCCATTACTGCAACCTTTCCGCACTCATGAGTTATGGTGTCCGCCCGCCGTTGTCGTGAATGAGGCATCGGATGTCGCGTTCCCAGGCGGAATCACGCCGGCGATCGAGGCGCGAGCGGCTCCACCAGATCAGTGCCGCCACGGCCAGAACCACTGCTTGCCAGGCTCCGTACGCGACGAGGACCGCGTCAACTCCGGCCTGCGACGTCGGCGAGGGTGCATCGACGCAGTCGCCGTTGCGGTCCACCCAAATGCTCAGCGGGTCACCGGTTTTGACAGCGTGATTCGGGACGACACTGCCAGTGTGTTCGGTGCTATTGACTTGCCATCTGGCCTTGACCGTCGTCGTCATATTGTCGTGGACACCGAGAACGACTGTGCTGTCGTCGATGGCTTCGGCGATCACAATGTGCCGCGTCTGAGCCTGCGCGATGTACACGCGGCTGCGCGCATCGTGCACGGCCGTGCCGAGCGCCCCCGCACAGGCGGCAGCGACTACAACAACCAAGATTCCCAGCGTGACAATCAACAGTTCGAGACGGTCGCAGCCACGCACCAGTGGATTGCGGCCTGCCGCGCGCAGAACCCACCACCCGTGGATGTATTCGACGCTGTGCATGACCACTCCCTCATCGAGACAAACTCGTCACCGGCCGGGGACTGCTGCGCCACGTGCGGGTTGGTTGTTGGTGACGCCGATTTGATCGGCCAGCCCTTCGACGCCCGCAACACCGCGGCGTCCTTGGTGGATCTGGAAGCCCAAGGCAATTTCGCCGAGGCCGTGCACCAGCGCCGCAGCGGCCACCCACGCAACCAAGACCAGCACAGAGGTGTTCCACGACCCGGCGGCCCAAAAACCCAACCCGAGCTCGATGAACCCACAAATCAACAGCACCCACCAGCCGGAGACGGCGCTACCGACGAGGGCCATGACAATGTCGAAGCAGCCACGGAAGACGAAGTAGAAGCTGATGATGGCGGCCAGCGTGACGAAGGTGGCCCCGAAGTTCGCAAAGGAGACCACCCCGGCCACGACCAGCAGCGCCGCGAGCAGGCCGTGCGCAATGCGCCAGCCAGTGGACGAGGACACCGCCCCGATCATCATCTGAGTCACCGCGGCAGCCAGGCAGTACATCCCGAACAGCACGGCCACGGCTGCGACGGTGGTGTAGTCGAACCGCAGGATGACGATGGACAGCACGATCCAGGCGACGCCGATGATCGGCAGCAGCCACCAGAACCGGGTCTTGGACACGGCGGCGTCGAAGAATTGACCGACCGGCCCTGGTCTCGTCGTGGTGTGACGCCGCGTCTCGTTCATTGGTACTCCCTTGCATTCGATTGATTCAACGGTGCTCTGACTCCCGGACAAATGCGATGTGTTGTGACACAACGTCGCTGTCTCGAAGCGGTGTCCATTGACAACACCAAATTCCCATGTGTGCCAAATATCCTGATAAGCAAGCGATTTCCTCAACGGACTACCGCTTGCCCTGGTCCGTGCCGAGGGTGACCAGTACGGTTCCGGGATAACCCGAAGCATCGATGAATCCCACAGCCACCCGAGCACCCGGCGCCTGTGACTGCACTGCTGCGCACAGCGCGCCGGCGTTTTGGATTTCCTGGTTATCGACCTTCGTGACCAGCGCGCCTGTACGCAGTCCGGCGACGGCGGCGGGACTGCCGTTCGTCACCCCAACGATCCTGGCGTCGGCGTCCATATCGGTGCCTACCTGCGCTCCCAGCCAAGCATGCGATGCCGTACCGGTGGCGATGAGTTCGGTGGCGATGCGCGCTGCGTGATCTACGGGAATCGCGAAACCAAGGCCGATCGAACCCGCTTCCGCATCGGCGCCGTCGCCGAGACCGCCCAGCGACGCCGATGCCGAATTCATTCCGATGAGCTCGCCGTTCATGTCGACCAGGGCGCCGCCCGAGTTGCCCGGGTTGAGCGCCGCGTCGGTCTGGATGGCGTCAAACGCCGCGAACTCGGTGTTGCCGTCGACGGCACCGACCACAGGACGGTTCAGCGCGCTGACGATGCCAGACGTGACGGTGCCGGTAAGGCCGAGCGGAGATCCCACGGCGGCGACCGGCTGACCGACACGAAGACCGGCCGAGGAGCCGAACGAGATCGGGGTAAGCCCCGAAACCCCTTCAGCCCGTACGACCGCGATATCACTCGTGGCATCGGTGGCGACCATGCTGAACGGGGCGGTGCGACCGTCGTTCAAGGTGACGAGGCTGCTCACGGGCTCCTGCGACGCATCACCGGCCGCTGCGACGACATGGTCATTGGTCATGATCAGCCCATCAGAGGTGAGGACGATGCCCGACCCCTCGTGGAATTCGCCGCTGGCCAGTTCGGTCTTCAACGTCACCACGCTGGGCAGCACCTTGGTGGCGATCT
>JAVXWV010000240.1:0-4064 GCA_032230775.1 Mycobacterium sp.
ATGACATCGCTCGGTCGGCTCATCTTCTTCGATCAGCCGGGCACCGGAGCGTCGGATCCCGTCACGCCAGGCGCGCTGCCGACCTTGGAGCAGTGGGCCGACAGCATCACCGCCGTATTAGATGACCTCGGAAGTCGCGAAGCGGTCCTCCTCGCTAGCGACGGCGCTTTCGCCGCGGCGGCGCTGTTTGCGGCGACGCACCCATCCCGCACGAAAGCGTTGGTGGCCCTCGATTGCTACGCAGCTCCGGTCGGCGGCCCGCTTGATCCCAAGGAAGCGACCTCGCTCATGGTCGGCATGTGGGGAACGGGCGAGATTCAACATGTGCTCAATCCAGACATGCCGTGGAATGAAGAGATACGAGCAGCGTGGGCTCGTATGGAACGCCTGGCAGCCAGCCCGGCGACGGTGGCCCTCATGATGACGATGGTTTCTGCGATGGACGTGCGCGCGCTGCTTCCCTCAGTCCGCGTACCCAGCCTCGTCGTCCAATACTCCGACGATGCGATGATCGTTCCCGCAATGGGCAAGTACGTCGCCGACCACATACCGGAATCGAAATACGTTGAGTTGCCGGGGCGTAATGCGTATCACTTCGTCGAACCATGGCGAGATTCTTTCCGTGAAATCCACCAGTTCCTCACCGGCCACCAACCTGAGGTCGCCGATGATCGGGTTCTCGCCACCGTGCTATTCACCGACATCGTGGACTCGACGCGCAGAGCCGCCGAGATCGGCGACAGTGAATGGCGCGCCCTCCTCGACGCGCACGACGCCGTCGTCCGCGCACAGCTCAGCCGTTTTCGCGGCCGCGAGGTAAGCACGTCCGGAGACAGCTTCCTCGCGACGTTCGACGGCCCGCAGCGAGCGATCCGCTGCGCCATGGTAATTCGCGAAGCGGTGCAGACGCTCGGAATCCAGGTGCGCGCCGGGCTGCACACCGGCGAGTGCGAGATCCGCGGCAACGACATCGGCGGAATCGCCGTGCACATCGGAGCCCGGGTCAGCGCACTAGCCGGAGCCAGCGACGTGCTCGTGTCGAGCACGCTGCGCGACCTCGTGATCGGCTCAGGGCTGGAGTTCGAGGACCGCGGCGCTCACGAGCTCAAAGGCGTGCCCGGTGAGTGGCATCTCTTCGCCGTCGCGTCTACTTAAGTACGATTTGTGTGCGTTGAGGAGCGCCGAGCGCAACAAAACGCACACAAATCACTTAGCGTCCGCCAGTTCTGGCTCCGCTTCAGGCGCCGGCGTCACCCGGATTCGGTCCGCCTGTGGGCGCAGCCAATCGGGCAACCAGTCCGGCGGCGCGTCAGCCGCCCACTCGAACACACCGCCTGACGGATCGTCGACCTGACCGCGGCATCGCACCAAATCCAATTCGGGGCGATATATCTGCCGAATCACCAACGCGCACAGCATGATCACCGCGATATCGCGCACCAGCACCGTCGCTGTGAACCACTGCTCGGGTAGGCCGCGGTTCTGCTCGCCGTACAGGAACATCATCCGCGGCACCCACACCAGCGCGTCGATCGTCATCCATGCCAGCAGAATCCGGCGGTGCGGCAGTGCCAGCACCGCCAGCGGCACCAGCCACAGCGAGAACTGTGGGCTCCACACCTTGTTCGTCAACAGGAAGGCGGCCACCACCAAGAACGCCAGCTGCATCAGCCGCGGTCGCTGCTTGGCCGTCAGCGCGATGTAGGTGATTGCAACACAACACGATACGAAAAGCACGGCGGTGACGGTGTTCAGCACCGTCGGCGGCTGCCAGAACCCCAAGTGCTGGTCGAAGCCACCCCAGCCGGTGAACGACTTCACCACGTTGTACAGCGAGTCCATGTCGTCACCGCGGCGGGTGTTGAGCCGGAAGAACTCCGACCATCCCCGTGGAAACAGCACCATCACCGGGAGGTTCACGGCGAGCCACATCAGCACCGTCGCGATGGCCGTCTTACCCACTTCGCGCAGTCGTCCCGTTCGCACACCGAGCATCACCAACGGCACAAACAGCAGCAGCGGATACAACTTGGCCGCAACGCCGAGTCCGATCAGCGCACCGGCCAGCCACGGTCTTCGCCGCGCCCACGCCAGCAGCGCGCCCGTCGTGAAAGCCGTTGCCAGCGCGTCGAAGTTCGTGAACACCTGGAAGATCAGGATCGGCGACCCCGCAACCAACGCCGCGTCCCAGATGCGTCGTGAACCCGCCAGTCGTGTACTGGCCCACACAGTGGCCAGCCACGCAAGCGCCAACCCGAACGCCGCGATGTTGAAGAACATCACGACCTCGGCGATGATCGGCACCGACATCAACTTGGTCAGTGCGGTGTAAGACTTGGCCAGCGACATCGACAAGTACTGGTAGATCCCGGTCAGCACCGGATATTCCATGTACCGCACTGCGATGTTGCCGTCGTATTGTGTGTGGGGCTTGCCTTCGCTGTCGGTTTCGATCCAACTGGACTTGTACGGAAACTTGCCAAGGTTCAGCAGTTCCGCGGTGTACAGCGGAACGGTGTCGGAATAACAGAGCTCGTAGTAGGCCCGCTGGTTCTGCCAGTTGCCCACCCGTTGATCGGCGGTGCCGGTGCCGGTGGTCTGCAGGCACGCCGCCTTCGTCGAGTAGCCCAACGCGAGGAACACCAGCGCGATGATCAGCATCACCCGCAGCGGTGTGAGGAATCTCGCGCGGCCGATCAGCGCGTGCCTGCCCACCGGCCCGCCGATCACGCCGGAGAGCGCGGCGCCGATCGTGTCTGTGCGGCTGGGAAGGTCGCGGTCATCGAGGCTCCGCCTATCTCGGGCCGGCGGACCAGGCGAGACCGTTGCCCGCTCGGGCTCGGTCACGGGGGCGGAGGAGGTCCGGGCGGCGGCCCTCCCGGCAGTCCCGGCGCGGGTCCGCCGGGTCCTGGAGGAGCGATGGGCACTGTGGTGGGTGGGCCGACCGGGATCGTAATGCCCGGTGCGATTTCGATTGTCGGCTGAATGACCGTCTCAGACGGGACGGGCGGCGCCGTAGTGGTCGGCGGCGGTGGTGCCTGAGGCACGCCGGCGTAGCCGCCGATCTCAGCGGGCTTCGGGAACGACTCGTTGTCGGTGCCCTCCAGCGCCCCGTCCATCGTCGACTTCCAGATATCCGACGGCAGACCCGAGCCGTAAACGGGTGAGCCCGAGGCGGTTTCGAGTGGCTTTGTGCCTTCTGTGGTGCCCACCCAGACCGCCGTTGACAATGACGGGGTATAACCCACCATCCAGGCGTCGCGGTTGGCGTCGGTGTCGCCGAGCTGATTGGTGCCCGTCTTGGCCGCTGATTGGCGACCACCAGCCAAGTTGTGACCCCTGGACCATCCGGCGATCGGCTGCATGGCGGACGTGACGTTGTCGGCCACCCCCTTGTCGATGCGCTGCTCGCCGCTGTTGTCCTCCTGGCCGGCGTCGAACAACACCTCGCCGCGCGCATTGACAACTTTCTGCACGAAATGCGGCTTGTGATAGGTGCCCGACGCCGCAAGCGTGGCGTACGCCGACGCCATGTCCAACACGCGAGTCTGGTACTGGCCCAACACGACTCCGTTGTTCGGCGGTCCGCCCTTGCCGTCCTCGGACAGTGTGTGGTCGACGCCGGGGAAGCTGTCGGCGATGCCTGCCTTGTGCGCGGCGTCGGCGACGTCTGCGGGGCCGTTCTTCAGCTTCAGCATCAGCCGGTAGTAGCTGGTGTTCAGCGACCGTTTCAGCGCCTCGGCGATGCTGCAGACGCCGCAGCCCTCGCCCTCAACATTGGTGATCTTGATGCCGTTGACCGTCACCGGCGAGCTGTCCACCTGGTAGCCAAGGCCCATGCCCTGCTGCAGCGCCGCAACTAGGGCGAACACCTTGAACGACGAACCCGTCGGCAGCCCGGCCTGGGCGAAGTCGAAACCGTTGGCGTCGGAGCCTCCGTAGTACGCCTTGACCGCTCCGTTGTGCGGATCAACCGAGACCACCGCCGAGCGCATGTCGGCGTCCTGGCCTTCCAGGTACTTCGACACCGCTTCCTCCGCGGCCTTCTGCGCCTTCGGGTCGAT
>JAVXWV010000252.1:0-3334 GCA_032230775.1 Mycobacterium sp.
CAGGTACATGGTGACGGGCTCGTCCTCCTCCGAGGACACGACCAGACCCTTGAGGTTCAGGATGATGTCGGTGACGTCTTCCTTCACACCGGGGACGGTGGTGAATTCGTGCAGCACTCCGTCGATGCGGATGCTAGTGACCGCCGCGCCGGGGATCGACGACAGCAGCGTGCGCCGAAGCGAATTGCCAAGGGTGTAACCGAATCCGGGCTCCAGCGGCTCGATGACGAACTGGGAGCGGTTCTCGGCCTTGATCTCTTCGGCCAGTGTGGGTCGCTGAGAAATCAGCATGTGTTTCTTTCCTCCTTCACGGCATCCGCTATTTGATGCCGCGTGTTCCCGGCCGCCATCGGGACGGCCGGGAAGTCTTTACTTCGAGTAGAACTCGACGATCAGCTGCTCGGCGAGCGGCACGTCGATCTGGGCGCGCTCCGGGAGCTGGTGCACCAGGATGCGCTGGCGCTCGCCGACCACCTGCAGCCAGCCCGGGATCGGCCGGTCGCCTGCGGTCTCGCGCGACACCTCGAAAGGCAGCGTGTTGATCGACCTGTCCTTGATGTCGATGATGTCGTACTGCGACACCCGGTAGCTCGGGATGTCGACCTTGACGCCATTGACGGTGAAGTGACCGTGGCTGACGAGCTGTCGCGCCATCCGGCGGGTGCGAGCCAGGCCGGCGCGGTAAACCACGTTGTCCAACCGGCTCTCCAGGATCTGCAGCAAGTTCTCACCGGTCTTGCCGGATTGGCGGTTGGCCTCTTCGTAATAACGGCGGAACTGCTTCTCCATCACGCCGTAGGTGAAGCGGGCCTTCTGCTTCTCCTGCAGCTGTGTGCGGTATTCGCTTTCCTTGACGCGCGCACGGCCATGCTGGCCGGGCGGGTAGGGACGCTTTTCGAACGACTGATCGCCGCCGACGAGGTCGACGCCGAGGCGACGCGACTTGCGCGTGGCGGGTCCGGTGTAACGAGCCATGAGTCTTCTCTTCCTTCCCGGTCCGGCCTATACCCTGCGCCGCTTGGGCGGACGGCAGCCGTTGTGCGGCTGCGGGGTGACATCGGAAATTGCGCCGACTTCGAGGCCGGCGGCCTGCAGCGACCGGATGGCGGTCTCGCGGCCCGAGCCCGGGCCTTTCACGAACACGTCGACCTTCTTCACGCCGTGCTCCTGCGCCTTACGGGCAGCGTTCTCGGCGGCCAGCTGCGCGGCGAACGGGGTCGACTTACGCGAACCCTTGAAGCCGACGTGGCCCGACGACGCCCAGGCGATGACATTGCCCTGCGGGTCGGTGATCGAAACGATCGTGTTGTTGAACGTGCTCTTGATGTGAGCGGCGCCGTGCGGGACGTTCTTCTTTTCCCTGCGGCGGGTCTTCTGCCCCTTCTTGGGGGCAGAGCCTGTTGCCTTCTTTGCGGGTGGCATCGGTTACCTGGCCTTCTTCTTGCCGGCGATGGTGCGCTTCGGGCCCTTGCGGGTGCGCGCATTGGTCTTGGTCCGCTGGCCGCGCACCGGCAGGCCGCGGCGGTGCCGCAGGCCCTGGTAGCAGCCGATCTCGATCTTGCGGCGAATGTCGGCCTGCACCTCGCGGCGCAGATCGCCCTCCACCTTGATGTTGCCTTCGATGTAGTCGCGCAGCTGGGTGACCTGATCGTCGCTCAGGTCCTTGGTGCGCAGGTTCCGGTCGATGCCGGTGGCTTCCAGGATCTCCTGGGAGCGGGTACGGCCGATGCCGTAGATGTAGGTCAGGGCGATCTCCATGCGCTTATCGCGCGGGAGGTCAACGCCCACAAGTCGAGCCATGTGTGCCATTCCTTCATGTGCGGAGGTCTTGTCCCAGTCCGTTCCCGCCTCTGGCGGGGTCCGGCCTCCGTGCCGGACGTTGGATGATGCGCTTCGCGCTAGCGCTCATCGCTGTCGAGCGGCGTATCCGCTCAGTGGTACTGGGATTTCATCATTCAGTTGTATAGGTGGTCGGCCAGGTCCTTGACTAACCCTGTCTCTGCTTGTGGCGCGGATCGGAGCAGATCACCATGACCCGCCCATGCCGGCGGATCACCCTGCACTTATCGCAAATGGGCTTGACGCTCGGGTTCACCTTCACGGCTTGTTCGATCCTGTTCTCTGTAGTTACTTGTACCGATAAACAATGCGGCCCCGGGAGAGGTCGTATGGAGACAGCTCCACCACGACGCGGTCCTCGGGCAGGATGCGGATATAGTGCTGCCGCATCTTGCCGCTGATGTGGGCAAGAACCTTGTGTCCGTTCTCCAGCTCAATGCGGAACATCGCATTGGGCAGGGGCTCGACCACGCGGCCCTCGACCTCGATGGCACCGTCTTTCTTGGCCATATCCTCCGTTGTCCCTGATCGTTGGCACAGCATTGCCCGACTACAAAACGTGAGCCAGTGGACAGAAATTCCAGCAATTCCATGGACATGGGGCACGCAAGAGCCGGCGCGGATGCCGCACCGTTGATCCATACTACCTGTTCGACGGCGCACCCCAAAATCGCTGAAGCACCAGGCCAGCGCGTCCATCCCGCCCAGATATGCACTGGACGGAGGGCGCATACTTATAGGTGATGACTGGACCCACCCCCCAGCCCCGAAAACCCGTAATTCTTACTGTTGACGACGACCCCGCGGTGTCCCGCGCCGTCGCCAGAGATCTGCGTCGCCACTACGGCGAGAGATACCGCATCGTGCGCGCCGAATCCGGCCCCGACGCACTGCAAACACTGCACGAACTCAAGCTGCGCGGCGACACGGTGGCGGTGTTCGTCGCCGACTACCGGATGCCGCAGATGAGCGGTATCGAGTTCCTCGAAGAGGCGATGGACACCTATCCCCTGGCCCGCCGTGTGCTGCTGACGGCATACGCCGACACGCACGCAGCGATCGACGCCATCCACGTCGTCGACCTGGATCACTACCTGCTCAAGCCGTGGGATCCGCCCGAGGAGAAGCTCTACCCGGTGATCGACGGCCTCCTCGAGGAGTGGCACGCAACCGGCGACCGGGCCATTCCGCATACCAAGGTGATCGGGCACCGCTGGAATGAGCGGTCGTGGGCGGTGCGTCAGTTCCTGGCCCGCAACCAGCACTCATTCCGATCCTTCATGGCCGACGAAGCGAAGGGCAAGCAGCTGCTCGACGCCGCGGGCCTGGACGGTTATCAGCTCCCGGTCGTCATCACCGAGCAGGGCGAGACACTCGTCGAGCCGACGGACACCGAGCTGGCCTCGATGCTGGGCCTTTCGACAAACCCGTCGATGGAGATGTACGAACTCGCCGTCATCGGCGGCGGACCTGCCGGCCTCGCGGCCGCGGTGTA
>JAVXWV010000258.1:0-6098 GCA_032230775.1 Mycobacterium sp.
AACCCCGACGAGGTTGTCGCGGTGGGCGCCGCACTGCAGGCCGGTGTGCTCAAGGGCGTGGTGAAAGACGTGCTGCTGCTTGATGTCACGCCCCTGTCTCTGGGTATCGAGACCAAGGGTGGCGTGATGACCAAGCTGATCGAGCGCAACACCACGATCCCGACCAAGCGGTCGGAGACCTTCACCACGGCCGACGACAATCAGCCGTCGGTGCAGATCCAGGTCTATCAGGGTGAGCGTGAAATCGCCTCGCACAACAAGCTGCTCGGCTCGTTCGAGCTGACCGGCATCCCGCCCGCTCCGCGCGGTGTCCCGCAGATCGAGGTCACCTTCGACATCGACGCCAACGGCATCGTCCACGTCACCGCGAAGGACAAGGGCACCGGCAAGGAGAACACGATCCGAATCCAGGAGGGCTCCGGCCTGTCCAAGGAGGAGATCGATCGGATGATCAAGGACGCCGAGGCGCACGCCGAGGAGGACCGCACGCGTCGCGAGGAGGCCGACGTCCGCAACCAGGCCGAGTCGCTGGTTTACCAGACGGAGAAGTTCGTCAAGGAGCAGCGTGAGGCCGAGGGCGGTTCGAAGGTCCCCGAGGAGACGCTTGGCAAGATCGATACCGCGATCGCCGACGCGAAGTCGGCCCTTGCCGGAACCGATATTTCGGCGATCAAGTCCGCGATGGAGAAGCTCGGCGAGGAGAGCCAGGCGCTCGGACAGGCCATCTATGAGGCGACCCAGGCCGAACAGGCGGCAGGCGAAGCCGCCGCTGGCGGCTCGGCCAGGCCATCGGATGACGATGTCGTGGACGCCGAGGTTGTCGAGGATGACCAGGAGAACAAGTGAGCCAAAACGATTCGCACGAGCCGGTGACCGTCACCGACAAACGGCGTATCGATCCCGAGACTGGTGAAATCCGCGAGCAGGCGACCGGGCCGGCCCCTAGTGGGCCGGCACCGGAGGCCACCGCGGCTGGAGCCGCGCAAAGGGCAGATGCATCGGAGTCGGACGAATTCGATGAACTGCGATCCACTCTGCAGCGGGTCAAAGCCGAATACGACAACTACCGCAAACGCGCGCTGCGCGACCAGCAGCTCGCCGCCGAACGAACCAAGGTGGCCGTTGTCACGCAGTTGCTGCCGGTTCTCGACGATCTCGATCGCGCCCGCAGCCACGGTGACCTGGAGTCCGGTCCGCTGAAGTCCGTCGCCGACAAGCTGGCGACCGCGCTTGAGGGGCTTGGCCTTTCGGGATTCGGCGACGAGGGCGACGAGTTCGACCCTGGTCTGCACGAGGCCGTTCAACACGAAGGCGAGGGAACCCATCCCATCGTCGGTGCCGTGATGCGGCGCGGATACCGGGTCGGCGATCAGGTCGTGCGCCACGCCCTCGTCGGCGTGGTTGACACCGTGCCCGACATAGACGACGCCCCAGCCAACGAAGACACGCCCGATAACGGCGACGAGCCGGCCGATGAGGCCGCAGAATCGTAAGAACTACCAGCGAAGAGGCAAGGAGGTGACGCGGTATGGCCCAACGCGAATGGGTCGAAAAGGACTTCTACAAGGAACTCGGCGTCTCCTCTGACGCCAGCCCCGACGACATCAAGCGGGCCTACCGGAAGCTTGCCCGGGACCTTCATCCCGACACCAACTCCGAGCCGAGTGCCGCCGAGAGATTCAAGGCGGTGTCCGAGGCCCACAGCGTGCTGTCGGATACGGCTAAGCGTAAGGAATACGACGAAACCCGACGGCTGTTCGCAGGCGGCGGCAGGGGCCGCTTCAACGGCGGCAACTTCGGCGGATTCAGCGGCGACGGCGCCGAGTTCAACCTGAACGACCTGTTCGATGCCGCCGGACAGACGGGTGGCGCGAACATCGGCGATCTGTTCGGCGGACTGTTCGGCCGTGGCGCGCAGCCACGCCCCAGCCGGCCGCGGCGTGGCAACGACCTGGAGACCGAAACCGAGCTGTCGTTCATGGAGGCGACAAAGGGCGTTGCGATGCCATTGCGGCTCACCAGCCCGGCTCCGTGCACGAATTGCCATGGCAGCGGGGCACGTCCGGGCACCAGCCCGAAGGTCTGCCCCAACTGCAACGGCTCCGGTGTCATCAGCAGCAACCAGGGCGCGTTCGGGTTCTCCGAACCGTGCGCCGAATGCCGCGGCAGCGGCTCGATCATCGAGCACCCCTGCCAGGAATGCCAAGGCACTGGCGTGACGACCCGTACGCGCACCATCAATGTGCGGATCCCGCCCGGTGTCGAGGATGGCCAGCGGATCAGGTTGGCCGGACAGGGAGAAGCAGGCCTGCGTGGCGCCCCGTCGGGCGACCTGTATGTCACCGTACATGTCAAGTCGGACAAGGTGTTTGGCCGTGACGGCGACGACCTCACCGTTACCGTTCCCGTGGCCTTCCACGAGTTGGCGCTGGGCGCAACGCTTTCGGTGCCGACACTGGAAGGCAAGGTCGGCGTGCGGGTGCCCAAGGGCACGTCCGACGGTCGCATCCTACGGGTGCGTGGGCGCGGGGTCCCGAAACGCGCGGGCGGCCACGGTGACCTGCTCGTCACTGTCAAGGTTGCGGTGCCGCCGAACCTCGAGGGCGAGGCGCAGGAAGCGCTGGAGGCCTACGCGAAAGCGGAGCGGGCCAGCGGGTTTGACCCCCGCGCCGGATGGGCTGGTGCGTGATGTGCCGCGCACGCGAGGAGCACTAGATGGCAAAGAAGGACGACGCCCGCACCTTCCTGATCTCGGTGGCCGCCGAGCTTGCGGGCATGCATGCGCAGACGTTGCGCACCTACGACCGGCTCGGCCTGGTCAGCCCCGAGCGCAGCTCAGGAGGTGGGCGCCGCTACTCGGAGCACGATGTCGACTTGCTGCGAGAGGTCCAGCGGCTGTCCCAGGACGAGGGCGTGAACCTGGCAGGCATCAAGCGCATCATCGAACTGACCAACCAAGTTGAGGCGCTGAAGGCCCGTATGCGTGAACTGGCCGAGGAACTCGACGAATTGCGCGCCACGCAGCGGCGCGACGTCGCGGTCGTGCCCAAGAGCACGGCCGTGGTCGTGTGGCAGCCGCGCAGAGGCAGCCGCTAGAGGGCCGCGAAGCGGTCCAGAGCGTCGACGCCAAGCTCACACATCGCGCCGCCGGCCGAATGTCCCACCCCCACCGCGGCTGTCAAGAAATGATGATGACAGTGTCGGGAGAACGCCCGTCGGGTGGAACTCCTAGTCCACCTTGATGGAAAACACCGTCGTGTCCGGCTGACCCGGTTGTGCGCACCGGTAGCCGCCGCGCCGCAATGCGTCCGTCGGCGCAGCCATCGGCTCGAAGCAAATCACCGTTTCGCCTGCAGGCGCGAATACCTGCGCGGCCGGGTAGCCCCGCTCGAATCGCACCTCCAGCCGGCGCCCGCCGCCGGAGACCGCGCACACAGCCCCGGCGTCGACCTCATCGAAACCGTCGTCGAACACCGTGTCGCCCAACGGCTCCGCGGTCGCAGGACGTTCGGCCGTCGCGCCGGTTGGAATGCCGGTGTCGTCGACGAGCAGGTGGCGCATCGCAGGCATCTCGATCTGCCATTGGGGTCTCGGCACGCCGGGCAGCTGTAGATATGGGTGATATCCGTACGCCAGCGGCACCGCCTTGTCCGTCGTCGGTGTGACGGTGGTGGCGACCGTAAGCGTGCGGCCGCGCAGTTCGACGGTCAACTCGACCAGATGCGGGAACGGGAAACTCTCGAGCAGTTCCGGCTGCGCTCCGAAATCCAGCTGGGCGGTGAGTTTCTGGTCGGAGACTTGTTCTGCTTGCCATCCTGGGTAGGCCGCGAGCAGACCGTGGATGGGCAGGCCGTTGTTGTCAGGGCGCACACCGTATGCATCAGATGCAAGCGTCACGGTCTCGCCGTCGACGACATATGTCTTGGCGCTCAACCGGTTTGCCCAAGGAAACAGCAGCGGGATGCCCATCGTCTTGCCCGCCGACAGGTAGGCGTCAAGGCCGCGGCGTTGCCCGAGCAGTTCGGTACCGCCATCGGACAACGACGTTGCGATCATGCCGGCGCCGGGTACATACACCGCAGACAACTCCGACGATGGGTCGCGCAGGGTGACGTGCGTTGGGTCAGCCACTAGGCCACCTTAAGCCGGAACTGAGCGACTGCGGACTCGCCGGGATTGACCACCCGATAGCCGCCGCGACGCAGCGAGTCGGTGGGCGCGGTCATCGGCTCGAAGCACACGACATCGTCGTCGCCGGGGGCGAACACCTGCGCGGCTGAGTAGCCCTTGTCGAAATGCAACTCGATACGACGATCGCCGCCGGACAACGCGAACACGGAGCCATCGGGTACCTCGTCGTAGCCGTCGTCGAAGGTCTTGTCGCCCAACGTCTCTGTCGTCGCCTTGTGTTCTTCCGTCGCACCGGTGGGTATGCCCCACGCGTTGACGGGATGGAACCGCATGGCCGGGGTTTCGATCTGCCACTGCGCCCGCGGTACGTCGGGCAGCTGCAGGTACGGATGAAAGCCGAAGCACAACGGGACGCGCGCGCCCGTCGTCGCCGTCACTGTGGTCTTCACCGTAAGCGTGCGGTCCTCGAGTGTGATGTCGAGTTCCAACAGGTGCGGAAACGGGAAGGTGGCCAGCAGTCCCGGGCGCGCCGCGAAATCCAGTTCGGCGGTCAGCTGCGATTCGAGCCGTGTGGTGACATGCCAGTCGGGGTAGCCGGCGAGCGTGCCGTGGATCGGCACGCCGTGCTGGTCGGTGCGCACGCCGCCGGTCCCCGGGGTCAGCGTGATGACAGCGCCGTCGACGCCATAACCGTTGCTGCTCAATCGATTCGCCCACGGATACAGGATCGGGATACCCATCGTGCGGTGGGTCGACACGTACGCCTGCAGACCGCGGCGCTGGCCGAGTAGTTCTACCCCGTCGTCGGCAAGTGACGTGCCGACCATGCCTGCGTTGGGGAAGTAGGTCGCGGTGAGCGCTGACGAAGGATCACGCAGCTTGACGGACTCAAACTCGGGCACGGCTCCCGATCCTGCCACGTTCAGGTTGCGAGGGGATCGTGTTGTATGCGCTCGGCGGGTGCGCCTTTGGCGATCAGCGCTTCCTTGGTGGCCTCGACCATCTGAGGCCCGCCACAGATCAGGATCTGCCGATCGCCCCAGTTGCCGTAGCGCGTCACGACGTCGGGCAGCGTGCCCGTCTGCCGCACATGCAAACCGCGAGGCGGCTCGACATCGGGGTACTCGGCGGCCCACGGCGGATCGGTGTTGAATTCCGACACGGGTGTCACAGACAACCACGGGTTCGTCGACGCGATCTGCCACAGCGTGTGCAGATCGTAGAGCTCGGAGGGATAGCGGGAGCCGAAGAACAGATGCACACGCGGGTTATCGCCGTAGCGGGTGAGGTCCATGATGAGCGTGCGCAACGGCGCAAGACCCGTGCTCCCTGCGACCATCAGCACGTCGCCGCCATCCCTTGTGATCTGCATGCCGCCGTGGGGGTTGGACAACCGCCACCGGTCGCCGGGCTTGGTCTCGCCGACGATCGCGGTGCTGACCATGCCGCCGGTGACCGCGCGGATGTGGAACTCGATGGCTCCGCCGCGGTCGGCGGGGATCGCCGGGCACGAGCTCGGTCGTGTCGCCCTGGGTGAGGTCGAAGTAGCGGATGTACGGGTCCGGGAAGTCCTCCGGCAGCAGCCCGAGCTCGGGCAGCACCGACGTCCAGCCCCACGTACCGGTGCGCAGCTCGAGGATCTCGACCTCGAGCGCGTCGCCCGGCCCGGCGCCCTCGACGTAGACGGGGCCGAGCAGGTTGTAGAGCGTGTCGAAGTCGAACTTCGCCTGCTCGTACGCCCAGCCGTTCTCCACCTGGCCGTGCCCGGCCATCCGGATGTCGAAGTGGACCGTGTCACCGGGATCGATGCGCAGCGTGGGCTCGAGCCCGGCGTCCCATTCGTGGTGGATCCGCGCAGAATCTATGACGTGCTCGCGAGCCAAGGGGCCCGCCTGACCAGGGTGTCGAAGCGTGGCACGTTTATCAGCGGACGCCGAGCAGCAGGCGCGTCGCGCCCGCGCCGCAGT
>JAVXWV010000306.1:0-3083 GCA_032230775.1 Mycobacterium sp.
AATACGATAGCTGCCGGCCTCTTCCACTAACTTGGAATGGGCCGGAATTATTTGATCCTCCCCCAACTTTTCCCCGGAAATACTCGACATAGGTTATGTTCGTCAACTCAATAACACATTATTGCTACGAAAATAAAGGGGTCGGGCGGCTTTGACTCTTGCTCAGCAACTAAGCGGCTGGGCGCGCGGTTTATCCGATCCGGATGCCGCGCTGCTCCACCAGGCAAGGCAGGGTAACCAGAGCGCGTTCAATTCCCTTGTGCGAAGGTACGAGACCACGCTTCACGGTTTCCTTGTGCGCCGGGTTGGGCCGCAGTGCGCGGATGACGTACTGCAGGAAACCTTCATCGCCTGCTGGACCGCGCTGCCGAAGTACGAGGGCCGTGCCCGTTTCAAGGCATGGCTCTTCGGGATTGCCGCGCATAAGTGCGCTGACCATTTCCGTGCGCAGGGTGTGCTCGTCGTCGAGCTGCTCCGAGGTGTCGCCCTCAACCAGGAAATCCCCGTGGTAGAGCGCCTCGAAGTCAACCTTGATGACATCAGCACTGGTGTCGTCGATCCACATGTACTGGACAGTAACCATCACCATTAAGAGTTCTTTGAGTCACGATTCGGAAAATGGTGGCAATTCTTACCGCTGGGTAGGTTCACGAGCTACCCGCCAGTAGCCCAAACCAGGCCGAGCAGACGCAAAAGCCCCTCGAAACACCCATGATGAGGGGCTTCTGCGTCTGCTCGCGGGACCTCAGGCAGCCTTTGGCGAGCCTGCGGGGGCGGTGAAGTGGATCGTGGTTCATCCTGTCCAGCAATATCCAGGTCAGCAGTGGCTGTTGAACGGTCCCCTTGTGAACACCACGCCGTGCCGCGCCGTAGTTACGGTCGGGGGAGACGTGTTGACCGTCCTAAGTTATCGCTGATAAGTTACCGGCGGTATCTCACACGCGATGATTGGAAGGGCACGACGTGCTGCACCGAATCGCATTGCTGGCGATTGCCGCGCCGCGACGAATAGTCGCGGTAGCGGTCCTCGTCATGGTGGCCTGCGGCATCTTTGGAATCCCGGTCGCCAAGTACCTGTCCGCAGGCGGCTTCCAGGACCCGACATCGGAGTCGGCGCAGGCGACGCGACTGCTCGTCGACAAGTTCGATCAGGGCGACATGGATCTGGTGATCAGTGTGACCGCCGGCGGTGGCACTCAGAGCCAGTCGGCGCGCGAAGTCGGTGCCGACATCGCCGCGCGGTTGCAGCAGTCGCCGCACGTGGCGCAGGTGACCTCGGCGTGGACGGCGCCGCCGTCGGCCGCGCCGGCACTGATCAGCAAGGACGGCAAGACCGGGCTGATCGTCGCAGGCATCACCGGAGGCGAGAGCGAGGCCCAGAAACACGCAAAGACACTGACCGACCAGCTCGTGCACGACCGCGACGGCGTCACCGTGCGCGCAGGCGGCGTGGCGATGACCTACGTCCAGATCAACGGCCAGAGCGAAAAAGACCTGCTGACAATGGAGTCCATCGCGATACCGCTGAGCTTCGTCGTGCTGGTGTGGGTGTTCGGCGGATTGATGGCAGCGGCCTTGCCACTGGTCGTCGGCGTGTTCGCGATTCTGGGCTCGATGACCGTGCTGCGGGCCATCACCCTGTTCACCGACGTCTCGATCTTCGCACTGAACCTCAGCATCGCGATGGGCCTGGCGCTGGCCATCGACTACTCGCTGTTGATCATCAGCCGGTTCCGCGACGAGGTGGCCGACGGTGCCGACCGCGAGCGTGCGCTGGTGCGCACCATGACGACCGCGGGCCGCACCGTGCTGTTCTCGGCGATGACGGTCGCCCTGTCGATGGTCGCGATGGTGCTGTTCCCGATGTACTTCCTCAAGTCCTTCGCCTACGCGGGCATCGCTGTGGTGGCGTTCGCCGCAATCGCTGCAATCGTGGTGGTGCCCGCGGCGATCGCGTTGCTCGGCGACCGGCTGGATTCACTGGACACCCGTCGGCTGTTCCGCTATCTCCTGAGTCGGCCCGAGCCGGAACGCAAACCGGTCGAGCAGATGTTCTGGTATCGATCCACGAAATTCGTGATGCGCCGGTCGATTCCGGTTGGGCTCGCTATCGTCGCACTGCTCCTGCTGCTCGGCGCGCCGTTCCTGGGCATCAAGTGGGGCTTCCCGGACGATCGCGTGCTGCCGCAATCGCTTTCGGCGCGTCAGGTCGGTGACGAACTGCGAAGCAACTTCGCCGTCGACTCGTCGACCAACGTCACCGTTGTCATCCCTGACGCCGTCGGTTTGCCTCCTGCCGAACTGGACCAGTACGCAGAGTCGCTGTCTCGGGTCGCCGACGTGTCGTCGGTTTCCGCTCCCGGCGGGACCTTCGTCGGCGGCAGACTCGCCGGACCGCCCTCGGCGGCCACCGGGATGAAGGATGGCAGCGCGTTCCTGACCATCGGCAGCACCGCTCCGCTGTTCACCGACGCCTCGGAAGCCCAACTCGACGCAGTGCATGCGGTGAGCCCGCCTGGCGGAAAGTCCGTTCAGGTGACCGGGATGGCGCAGATCAATCGCGACAGCTCGCAGGCGATCACGTCGCGGCTGCCACTCGTCCTCGGGGTGATCGCCGCGATCACGTTCGTGCTGCTGTTCCTGCTCACCGGCAGCGTGGTGCTACCGCTGAAGGCGTTGGTGCTCAACGTCTTATCGTTGACCGCCGCGTTCGGCGCGTTGGTGTGGATCTTCCAGGATGGTCACCTGGGAGCGCTGGGGACGACGCCGACGGGCACGCTGGTGGCCAACATGCCGGTGCTGTTGTTCTGCGTCGCTTTCGGATTGTCGATGGACTACGAGGTGTTCCTGGTTTCGCGGATACGCGAGTATTGGCTCAAATCTGGAAAGACGCGGGCGGACAACGACGAAAGCGTCGCCCTCGGCCTTGCCAAGACCGGGCGTGTCGTAACCGCGGCCGCGTTGCTGATGACGATCTCGTTCGCCGCGCTGATCGCTGCGCAGGTCGCGTTCATGCGGATGATGGGCGTCGGTATGACGCTCGCCATCGTGGTCGATGCGACGCTGGTCCGCATGGCGTTGGT
>JAVXWV010000334.1:0-3498 GCA_032230775.1 Mycobacterium sp.
ACTGATCACCAGGCCCACCACCTCCAGCAACACCAGATGTTTGGTCGCGGCCTGGCGACTCGGTTGCGCAATGCGGCTAGATCGCGTCGGGGTCCTCGGCGAACGCGTCCGCGGCCTTCTGCGCCAACTCCACGGCGGTGCGAGCCCACTGAGGGGTGGCCCCCGCCAGCCCACACGCCGGCGAAATGCCGATCCGCTCGCGCAGCACGGATCGCGCGAACCCAAGCCGGTCGGTCACACCGACGACGGCCTTGGCCATTTCTTCTGCCGACGGCAGGGCGATCGGCGTCGTCGTCGGGACGACGCCGAGCATCACCGTGCGGCCCGAGTCCACGAAGTCCCCCACCCCGTCGAGATCGGCCGCCGTCAGCGTCGAAGCGTCGATCGATACCGCGTGAATACTGCTGCGCTGCAAGGCCTTCCACGGTAACCCGGCTGCACAGCTGTGCAACACCACCTCGGGCCCGATGATCGCGACGCAGTCGTCAAGCAGGCCGATCGCCACCGATTCGTCGACTGGGTGCACAGGCGAAAAGCTGGTCACCCCTGTCAACCTGCCCTCGAGCGCGGCAGGCAGAGACGGCTCGTCGAACTGCACCACCACCGGTGTCTCGAGACGCCTCTGCAGCTGCGCGCGGTGGGCGGCCATGCCCTCGGCCAGTGACCCAGCCAGATCGCGCACCGCGCCGGGGTCGGTGATCGCGCGGTGGCCGCCGGGCAGCTCAAGCTGAGCAGCCAGCGTGATCGGACCCGGGGCTTGCACCTTCACCGTGCGCGTCCCGCCGCGCAGGCCGGCTTTCTCCCACACCTCCTCGAGTGCGTCGATGTCCTCGTCGAGCAGGCTGGCGGCGCGGCGCACGACGGCACTGCGGCCCCTGGCGATGCGATACCCGCGGGGCACGGTGTCGATGCCTATGTCGACCAGCAGCGCACCGGCCCGCCCGATCATGTCGGCCCCGACGCCGCGGGCAGGCAATTCGACCAGATGCGGAAGTGTATGCAGTTCGCCGATCACGATCTCGGCGGCTTCCCGCGGAGACGATCCCGGCCAGGACCCGATGCCGGTCGCCGCGGCGAAAACACTCACTCGTTGAACAGTATTCGATCCGGCTACGCTCGATCCGGGAAGGGGACGTCATGCCCACATCGGCCAGACCGTTGGCGGTCTGGTGTGTAGTGGCGCTTCTTGCGGTGGGGTGCTCGCAAACGCTCGGTGGCCATGCGATGCGCTCACTTCCCGGAATCGACGACGACTCGCGTTCACCAGTCGATGTCGAACAGCTGATGCTGGAGCCGTCGCAGATGCGGGCGATCACTGGAGCAGGCGACGACCTGACGATCATCCCGAGCATGGACGGAAAGATCCCCGTCGACATCGATCAACTCGCGAAAACCACTCCACCCCAATGCCAATGGCTCTTCGAAGAGACCCAGACCTTCGGTCGCGATATCGAGGAGTTTCACAAGACGACGTTCCAGAATCCACCCGGCGGCGGTCTGATCTCCGAGGGCGCGGCGGCCTACCGTGATCCTGCGACTGCTCGCCGCGCTTTCGACGGCTTGGTTGCGCTCATCGACGGCTGCGACTCGACGACGTTGGGGCCGATGTTCGTCGGTGAGTGGAGCGCGACGCCGGACTCGGTGCAGATGCATCCCGGCAGCGGCTGCGGGCGCGACTACCGCGTGAAGAATGTCGTCCTTGTGGAGGTCACGTCGTGCGCTTTTCCCGACTCGGTGCCCGACATCGTGATGACGAACATCCTGGCCAAGGTGCCGAACTGAGCGTGCCCGCGAAATAGCATTCCTGGTCGTAGTTCCGCGATTTTTACAGCCTGGAATGCTATTTCGCGACAGTCGGTGCTTGTACTCAAGGGTTGCGCACGCAGTCGTAGGTCAGCGGTACCTCTTCGCCGAGTTCAACAACTTCGAACTGGTCGGGTGCAATGTCGGTGAACGACTGCGCATCGATGTCGAGGTCCGACCACTTGGCCGTGCTGGTGCGATCGTCCGCGAAGGTCAGGGCGATCTCACCGCCGTCGGACAGCAGCATCCCGTACTTCTTCATCGCCGCGATGACGGTCTTCTCGGCGTCGTTGTACGAGGAGTCGTCAAAGTCCGACTTCAGCCGGAAGCGGACGCCGTACGGCGGGGCGTTCGGGTTGGTGCTCTCCGGTCCACCCGCATGGGTCGCGGGCCGCACGTAAACGCCTTCCTTCATTCTGTCGTTCGGAAGGATGAACCGAATGGCGTGGGCGAGCTCACCATTGGCCACTTCGTCGGCGGTGGGTGTGAGCGCGGCGATGGGGAATCCGGCGGCGTCGGCGCTGGTGCACTGATCGCCGCGCAACGTTTCCGAGTATTCCTTGCCGAGCTCCCACACGAACAGCCCGCCTGTCGTGAGCTTGTCGCCCTCCTTGTTCGTTTGGTAGGTCTCGTAGAGCTTCTGCCCGCCCCGATCCACCACGAGCAGGTGACAGTCGCCCTGGCTTTCCGTCTCGCCCGAGATGTCGCAGGAGAGGTCCTCGGAACCCTCGACGGTGGCGCCCTCCGGAACGGGCATCTCGGCGGGCACCGCGTCGCAGTCCGGGCCCCCGTAGCAATATTCGTCGGGGTTTGCCACCACTTGCAAACGGGGACTTGACGAATCGGCCTCGAAGACCGTGATCGCGAAGTCGGTCTGGAGCTTGTTGTCGTTGCCCCAACCACCCGCGCCGTTCAGCGCGGCGATGATGGCATCGCTACGATCCGACTTCTTCGTGCTCGAGACGTCGGTCGTCCACGGCTCGGAGACGGTGAACAGTGCGCCGCCAGCAGCACCGGCACTGGTCGAGCTCGATTCTGCTTTTGTGCCCGTGGTGCTCGATGCCCCGACGGTGCGGGTAACGGTGGTGGGGCCGCCGCAGCCGGCGGCCACGATGCACACCAACGCGATAAGCATCGTCTTCCGACCGTTGGCTGACATGGTGGACCTCTCTGCGCGCATGGACGCCAACCCTGCTGAGGGTCGAAGTGGTCGTAGCCTCGACGCTACCTGCGCCGCACCGGCGACTAATCGGGTGTTTCCCTATGAAAGCCGGTCGTGGTGCCAGTGATCGTCGCGCTGCCGATGACCTCGTCGCCGTCGGGATCGGGGCGGTAGAGCACCATCGTCTGGCCAGGCGCCACACCGCGCAGCGGGGCGCGCAGGTCAACCACCCACTGCCCGTCGCGCAGTTCGGCGACGCCATCGGCGATGCCGCCGTGCGCGCGCACCTGCACGGCGCACTCCACCGGGCCGCTCGGCGCAACGCCGGAGGTGAACACCGGCCTGTCACCGGCCAGCGTGGAGATGTCCAACGCGGCGGCGTCGCCGACATGCACTGTGCCGCTGGCGGCGTCGATGCCCGTGACGTAGCGGGGCTGCCCATCGGGTCCTGGGCCTGCGATGCCAAGGCCCTTGCGCTGTCCGATCGTGAAGCCGTGTACGCCCTCGTGTTCGGCGAGCACTGTGCCCCCCGC
>JAVXWV010000341.1:0-4451 GCA_032230775.1 Mycobacterium sp.
TCGCCGCGGTATCGAGTGGTCAGTTCGTCATGAGCCCGGCGGTGATGAACCTGATGTTCGGCGGGTTCATGTTCGCGTTCGCGGTCAAGGCGCCGCTGTGGCCGTTCCACCGGTGGCTGCCCGGCGCCGCCGTCGAGGCCACCCCTGCCAGCGCCGTGTTGATGATGGCGGTCATGGACAAGGTCGGCACGTTCGGCATGCTGCGCTACTGCCTGCAGCTGTTCCCCGACGCCTCAATGTATTTCCGGCCGCTGATCATCACGTTGGCGGTGATCGGCATCGTCTACGGCGCGATCGTCGCGATCGGTCAGGTCGACGTGATGCGACTGATCGCCTACACGTCGATCTCCCACTTCGGGTTCATCATCCTTGGCATCTTCGTGATGACCAGCCAGGGCCAATCCGGGTCGACGCTCTACATGGTCAACCACGGCATCTCGACGGCAGCGCTGTTCCTGATCGCCGGATTCCTGGTGTCGCGCAGGGGCACTCGCCTGATCAACGCCTACGGCGGCGTGCAGAAGGTGGCGCCGGTGCTGGCAGGCACCTTCCTGGTTGCCGGCCTTGCTACATTGTCGCTACCCGGCCTCGCCCCGTTCATCAGCGAATTCCTGGTTCTGATAGGAACATTCACGCGTTATCCCGCTTTCGCGGTGTTCGCGGCCACGGCTCTGGTGCTGTCCGCGATCTACATCCTGTGGATGTACCAGCGGATGATGACCGGCCCGGTGAAGGACGGCAACGACCGCCTGCGCGACCTGGTGCCGCGCGAGATCCTCGTCGTCGCACCTCTTGTCGCGCTGTTGCTGGTACTCGGGGTGTATCCCAAAGTCGCCCTCGACGTGATCAACCCCGCAGTGACCCACACGCTGACCACCATCAACCAGCCTGACCCGGCACCGAAGATCGCGGAAGGGCCGTCCCGATGACTCAAGCCCTTGGGATGCCTACCCCAAGCGTTGAATACGGCCTGCTCTCCCCGATGCTGATCGTGCTCGGGGTGGCCGTCGTCGGTGTCCTCGTCGAGGCGTTCATGCCCCGCCAACTGCGCTACCCCGCCCAGCTGGTACTCAGCCTCGGCGGGCTGGCCGCCGCGTTCATCGCGGTCGTGACGCTGGCTAGGGACCTGCACGGCAGCAGCGGACGCACCGCTGTGATGGGTGCCGTCGCCGTCGACGCCCCAGCCCTGTTCCTGCAGGCCACCATCCTGCTGGTCAGCGTGCTCGGCATCATGCTCATCGCCGAACGGCGCATCCCCGCGCCTGCGGACGACGAGCCGGGGCCCGGCCTTGACGCGTTCACCCCGCAGGCGTCGGCGATCGCAGGCAGTGTCGTCGAGAAGGTGGCCACCAAGGCCGGCGTCATGCAGACCGAGGTGTTCCCGCTGACGATGTTCGCCATCGGCGGCATGCTGTTGTTCCCCGCCGCCGATGATCTGCTGACCATGTTCATCGCGCTCGAGGTGCTGTCGCTGCCGCTGTACCTGCTATGCGGGCTGGCCCGCAGGCGGCGGCTGCTCTCGCAGGAAGCCTCGGTGAAATACTTTCTGCTTGGCGCGTTTTCGTCGGCCTTCTTCCTGTACGGCGTTGCCATGCTGTACGGGTACGCGGGCACACTGGCCCTCGGCGGAATCGCCGACAAGGTGGCGTCCGGGACGGGAAGGACGTCGCTGGCGCTGATCGGCATCGCGCTGCTGCTCGTCGGCTTGCTGTTCAAAGTCGGGGCGGTGCCGTTCCACTCGTGGATTCCCGACGTCTATCAGGGTGCTCCCACGCCGATTACCGCGTTCATGGCCGCTGCCACCAAGATCGCCGCATTCGGCGCGATACTGCGCGTGTTCTACATCGCGCTCCCCGGTCTGCGTGACGACTGGCGCCCGGTGATGTGGGCGATCGCGATCCTGACAATGGTGGTGGGCACCGTCACGGCCGTGACCCAGAACGATGTCAAGCGGATGCTCGCGTACTCCGCAGTGGCGCACACGGGCTTCATCCTCACCGGCGTCATCGCCCAGAACCAAGCCGGTGTGTCGTCGACGCTGTTCTACCTGTTCGCCTACGGGTTCAGCACCGTCGGCGCCTTCGCCGTGGTGGGCCTGGTGCGCAATCCCCAAGGCGAGGAAGATACCGCACTCGCCCGATGGGCCGGACTGGGTCGGCGGTATCCCGTTGTCGGCATTGTGTTTTCGCTGTTCCTGCTTGCGTTCGCCGGTATCCCCCTGACAAGCGGATTCGTCAGCAAGTTCGCGGTGTTCAAGGCAGCGGGCGAAGGCGGCGCGATTCCGCTCGTCGTTATCGGCGTCATCGCCAGCGCCATCGCCGCATATTTCTACGTGCGGGTGATCGTGTTGATGTTCTTCACCGAGCCCCCCGACGACCCACCCGCGGTTGTGGTCCCCAGCGTGCTGACCACCGCGGTCGTCACGATCACTGCGGCCGTCACCTTCGCCCTCGGCGCCCTGCCGCAACCGCTGCTGGACCTGGCGAACACCGCAAACCAGTTCCTGCGCTAGCGGCCCAGCATGACCGAACCGCTCGTTCTGATCGCCGATCACGGCGCGGTCAGGCTGCTGACGCTGAACCGACCGCAGGCCAGGAATGCGTTGAGCCGCGACCTGATCCGGGCGACGTATGCCGCACTGACCGAGGCCGACGCTGACGACTCCGTGCGGGCGGTGGTACTGACGGGGGCCGATCCGGCCTTCTGCGCGGGCGTCGACCTCAAGGAGGCGCAGCGCGACGGGCTGAAGTACTTCCAGGAATTCCGGTCGCAAAGCTGCATCGCCGCCGTCGCCAAGATGCGCACGCCGATCGTGGGCGCCATCAACGGCGCCACGTTTACCGGCGGGCTCGAGATGGCGCTCGGCTGCGATTTCCTGCTGGCCTCGGAGCGGGCGGTGTTCGCCGACACCCACGCCCGCGTCGGCATCCTGCCTGCCGGTGGCATGACTGCACGACTCCCTCAGGTCGTCGGGCTGGCGATGGCGCGACGGCTGTCGATGACGGGCGAGGTGGTCGACGCCGCCCGCGCCGAGCACATCGGCCTTGTCACCGAGGTGGTGCCCCACGAGCAGCTGATCGAGCGGGCGCTCGAACTCGCAGGCCAGATCGCCGAGGTTCCAGGCCCGACCATGCTGGGGCTCAAGGAGATCTACACGACGGGCGCCGCCGAGGTCATCGACCCTGCGCTGGCCGCCGAGGAGAAGATCGCCTTCGCCCAGCATCGTGATTTCGAGGGTCTTGGCGACAAGTTCCGCACAGTGTCCGAGCGCAACAAGTCGCAGATCGACAACTAGCGCTGCGCGAGCGGGCGCAAAATGCTCACGTTGCACGGCGTGTCGAAGTACAGACACGCACGCTCGCGGGGGAGGTACTCCCAGCTCGCGGATTAGCGCTGCAACGTGAACGGGTCGAACCGGTGGTTCGCCCAGATCAGTTGTGACGCCACCTCCGGATAGCGCGCGGTGCGAGACTCCGCATCGAAGACCCGGGTGAGCTGTCCGTCGGCGCTGTAGGCGGGCCAGCCGGGATCGCCGTCGGTCGCGAACGCCCGCCAGGCTGCACTCATTTCGCGCGACAGCGCCCCGGCATGGGGCGCCTCGCCATAGAGGGCCGCGCCGATGGGTGAATCCAGCGTGCCGAACACCAGTGGGATCTCGGTGGTGTGCGCCGCACCGATCGGCGAGGCGTCGAAACAGAATTCGTAAAGATACGTGGTACCGCCACCCGCGGAGTGTGCCTGTGCGATGTGTAGCGTCGGCATCCGGTAGACGAAATCCGAGCACACCAGCTCGTACAGCGTGGCACGGTCGGCTTGCGGGTAAGCCGCCCGATAGGCCTGGGCGCCATCGGGTATCGGCGGCAACGAGTTCAGTGCTGTCTCTGCCTGGTCGGCGGTGATGCTGTGCGGTCCGCCGTTCTCTTGAACGACGTAGCGATACTCGTCGCGGTTGTGCCCGATCAGCAGATCCGTTCCGCGGCCCGCGCCCGCTGCCAGCGCCCGAAAAGGGCTGTCCGGCAGGATCTCTCCATCGACCACCGGGCCGAACTGCGCCCGGCGCACTGTCAGCTCGTAGCCCCAGCGATCCTGATATTCGATGCCCGCGACGGCGTCGGCCAGCGTCTGCGGCGGTACGGCCGCGAGGTCACTGACCGTGGCCCGTCGACCCAGCTTTTCGGCGACGACGCCCGCGACGTCGGCGGCGAGATCGGAGCCGAAGAGGAAGGCGGGCACGCTCTCGGCGATGCCGCGGCGGAACAGGCCGGCGGCTGCGGGCATCACCATCAGCGACACCACGGATCCGGCGCCCGCCGACTGACCGAACAGGGTCACATTGTCCGGGTCGCCGCCGAAGCCGGCGATGTTGTCGCGCACCCATTGCAGCGCAGCGACCTGGTCGAGCAGTCCCCTGTTGGGGACGGCGCCGCCGATCGCCATGAAGCCCTCACCGG
>JAVXWV010000361.1:0-3408 GCA_032230775.1 Mycobacterium sp.
GGATCAACTACCAGGGCCGTACCACCACCAACGAGATGATTGAAAAGGCACATTCTGTCTGCGACTCGTTGGAGCGAAATCCAACCCAGCAGGGCCTCGTGTCAGCACGCGATACGCTAACCAAAGAGGGCATCCTCACCCAAGACGAAACGACGAAGGTTTCATACGCCGCCGTCACGGTTTACTGTCCTCAATTCGAAGACCTGACGCCGATCCGCTGATCTATCCGCGGCCCAATCGGTAGCGTCGCTCGGGCCGGCCTGCGCCATATTGGAGCCGCAGATCGACCGCGCCTGTGCTGAGGTAGTGCTCGAGATAGCGGCGTGCACTCACACGCGAAATGCCTACCAGGTCAGCGCATTCGGCCGCCGAAACCTCACCGGCATCTCGCACGGCGTCCAACACCAGTCGGCCTGTCTCGGCGCCAAGGCCCTTCGGCAGCACCTCCTGCGCTGACGTGGCCGACGGTCCGCCGAACAGCGAGTCGATCAGCGACTGATCGACGCCGCCCGCGGATTCCAGCGCATCGGCGCGTGCGGCGAACGCCTCCAATTTCGACTTCAATTGAGGAAACTCGAACGGCTTGATCAAGTAGTCCGCCGCGCCGCCATCGAGGGCGCCTTGCACCGTGTCCAGTTCGCGGGCCGCGGTGATCATGATGACGCCCACCCGATCGCCGTCGGATCGCAGTCGCTGCAACACTTCCAGGCCGGTCATGTCCGGAAGATACACGTCGAGCAGGATCAGCTGCGGCTGTAGCTCTCGAGCCGCCGACAGCGCTTCGGCGCCTGTCCTGGCGACTCCCACCGCCCGAAAGCCGTCGACCTGCTCGACGAACCTGCGGTGGATCTCGGCAACCATGAAATCGTCGTCGACCACCAGCACGTCACGCATGTGCGGCCCTCTCCGCCGAAACCGCAGTCGTCGCGACGGGCAGCCTGACCACGAACAGCGCACCACCCGCCGGGCCGTCGCTGACACTGATCGTCCCGCCGTGCTGCGCGGTCACCAGCCGTACCAACGCCAAACCGATGCCCCGCCCGCCCGGGACATCAGGTTTCGAGGTGACGCCCCTGGCGAAGATCGCCTCCCGAAGATGTTCGGGGACACCGGGCCCCGAGTCCGCCACCAAGATTGTCAAGCCATCGTGATCGTTGATCATCACCGCGACCTGCGACGGGTCGGCGCCAACAGAAACGTCGACCGCATTGTCGATGAGGTTGCCCAGCAGCGTGATCACATCGGTGGCGAGCGCCGGGTCCATTGTACCGAGGTGTGAATCAGATCCGATTTCCAGCGACACACCGCTTTCCGCTGCCAGCGTTGTCTTGGCGATCAACAATGCTGCGACCGCTGGATCGGAAATCCGTTGCGTCACCGCGTCACTGATCTCCGCTCGCCGGCGCGTCAGCGCACCCACCAAGTCGCGCACCGAGTCGTACTCACCCAGCTGTACCAATCCCGAGATCGTGTGCAACTGGTTGGCGAACTCGTGCGTCTGCGCCCGCAGCGTGTCGGTCACGCTCTTGTGCGACGACAGCTGCCCCTGCAGCGCAGCTAGTTCGGTGCTGTCGCGCATGGTCGTCACGGTTCCGATTCGCTGGCCCTGGCTGGTCGCCGCCTGCCGGTTCAACGCCAAAACTCGTGTCCGGGTGGCGATCACGACGTCGCGCCCGTCCTCGCCGGACAGCAGAAACTCGACCACCGCGGGTTCGAGGCCGACGCTGTCGACTCGGCGACCCACCGCCTCCGTCGTCGCCCCGAGCAGCTCCTGCGCGCTGTCGTTGAGCAGTGTGATGTCGCCCTCGTTGTTCACCGCGACCACACCTTCGCGGATGCTGTGCAGCAACGCTTCTCGATGGTCGGCCAGGCCGGCGATCTCGGCGATCTCCAATCCGCGGGTGTGCCGTTTGATCCTCCGCGACAACAGCCACGACGCCAGCAGTCCCAACGCCGCGCCAAGCCCGAGGTAGATCAGCAGCCGCTCGCCGGCCCCGCTGAGCAGCTCCCACACGGATGGGTACCGCTCGCTGACCGAGGCGACCGCCAGGACGTCGCCGTTTGTTGACAGGATCGGCACCTGACCGACCATGTTGTGCACACCGTCGATGTCGTCGTCGCCGAACCAGGCCCTGCCCTCGTCGGCCCGACTTGGCCCCAGGTCCATCCGCTGCCCGATGCGCTCCGGGTCCGACGACACCCGCACGGTTCCATTCGGATCGAGGATCTCGGCCAGACCCGCCCCCGATAACGCAACTGCGCGGTCCACCTCAGGCGCAAGTACCTTTGCGGCGAACGGGTCGCCATAGCGATCCCGAACGATCGGTGTCGAGGCCATGTTCTCGGCGACTGCGATCATCCGCTGCCCACGCACGTCGCGGAACTCTCGCGTCGACTGCGCGACCGACACGGCGGCAACGGCCACCAGAACCACGGCGACCACCAGCACCTGGAAGACCAGAAACTGGCCCGCCAGGCTGCGGAAGCTACGAACCGGTGACTTCACTGACTGCGCTGACTTCTCTGTTCTTAATGACCAAAACTTCCTTTGCGTTCTCATCGGTGACGTGGGTCACTGTCGGGGTCCAGTATTGCTGAGCATCACAACTGAAGTGATTGGGGACAACCATGTTGCGACGGCAACAGATGATCGCCGGCTTGGTGATCGCCATGATCGCAGCGCTACTGCTCTCCGCCTGCGGCGTGACGAAGGGCGACGAAACACGCGGTTTGCACAGGATTCGCATGATGGTGCCGAACAGCCCTGGCGGTGGTTATGACCTGACCGCCCGCACCGCCGTGAAGATCATGGAGGACGACGACATCACCGGGCGCGTCGAGGTGTTCAACGTCATCGGCGCGGGCGGCACCGTCGCGATGGCCCGGCTGATGAACGAAAAGGGCAACGACAACCTCATGATGACGATGGGACTCGGTGTCGTCGGTGCCACCTACACCAACGGATCCAAGATCAAGGCGTCCGACGCGACCGCGCTGGCCAAGCTGATCGAAGATCCCGGCGCCATCTTCGTTCCCGCCGACTCGCCCTTCAAGACGGTGCAGGATTTCGTCGCGGCGTGGAAGGCCGATCCCTCCAAAGTGACCATCGGCGGGGGTTCGTCTCCCGGCGGGCCCGATCACCTGTTCCCGATGGAACTGGCCAAGGCCGTCGGTGTCGAGCCGAAGGCCGTCAACTTCGTCACCTATGACGGCGGCGGTGACCTGCTCACCGCGCTGCTCGGCAAGAAGATCACGATCGGCACATCGAGTCCCGGCGAGCTCATCGATCAGATCGAGGCTGGCCAACTGCGAGTGCTCGCCGTGTCGAGCGACGAACGAGTCGAGGGCATCGACGCACCGACGCTGAAGGAATCGGGAATCGACATGACCTTCGCCAACTGGCGCGGA
>JAVXWV010000394.1:0-10357 GCA_032230775.1 Mycobacterium sp.
CAGCAAACGCCGGCTGGACCAACTTTCCCTGGTCGACGACGGATTCTTTGTCGTACCGTGACCACGTTGCTGACTGTTCGTAATCGACTGTCGAAATTCGCACGGCTAGTTGTGGTTTCGCTCACATCTCGACTTCCCCTAGCGTCATGCCTATGACCCGGTTTCACGAGCAGGACCTCACCGGAGCGCGGATGCGCGGCGCCGAGCTCGTCGACGTCGAGATCAGCGGCGAACTGCAGAACGTCGTGGTCAACGGAGTCGACATCGCACCGCTCGTCGACGCCGAATTGAACCGTCGCACACCGGAGCGGGCGAAGATGCGTCCCGACGACAGCGACGGCTTCCGTGAGGCGTGGACAATCCTGGAGCGGCTCTGGAAGGGCACGGTATCGCGCGCGATGGCGTTGCCCGAGGCAGCGCTTCACCGCAACGTCGACGACGAGTGGTCTTTCATCCAGACCCTGCGGCACCTCAACTTCGCCAGCGCTGCCTCGGTGGCCAGGATGGTGCGCGGCACCGCCTCGCCGTGGCACCCGTTGGATCTGCCGTGGGACGAGGCACCCGGTTGGGACGGAATCCCGTGGGACCGCGAGGCGCGACCGTCACTCGACGAGGTGCTCACGGTGCGACGCGAACGCCGGGCGATGGTCCGCCGCGTCCTGGAATCGCTGACCGACCAAGAACTTGCCGCCGACGTGACTCGCATCGAGCCCGGCTGGCCCCAGATGGAGAACTTCCCCGTCAAGGAATGTCTCCGCATCGTCCTCAACGAGGAGTGGCAGCACCGGCCTTATGCCGAGCGTGATCTGGACGCGCTGGAGACGCCGGGCTGACGAAGTTACCTCGGCCCCGGCAGCCGCAGAACCAGTCGCGCCCCACCCAAGGGGCTGGCCTCCAGCGCGGCAGTACCGCCGTGTATCTCGGCTTGTTGTGCGACCAGGGCCAGCCCGAGGCCCGAGCCCGACCGCGCCGCCGTTGAGCCGCGCGAGAATCGCTCGAACACCGCGACTCGTTCCTCTTCGGGTACGCCGTCGCCGTTGTCGTCAACCGCGATCTCGACACCGTCGCTGGAACTCTCTGCGCTGAGCCTGATTTCGGTGGCGCCGCCGTGTTTGACCGCGTTCGTGATCGCGTTGTCGATCACCAGCCGCAGGCCCGCTGGCATACCCACCATGAGAACTGTGGTCGAAGACGCCAGCGACACATGCAAATTGGGGTAGCTGCGCATCGCGTCGTGCGCGGCACGATCGAGCAGCTCGGTGATGTCGACAGGGACGAAGTCGTCGACGGTGGTCAATTCACCCTGGGCCAGGCGTTCGAGCGCGGTGAGCATCGTCTCGATACGGATCTGCGTCCGAATGATGTCGCCGACCACTTCTTTTCGCTGCTCGTCGCGTAGGTCAAGAGTGGACAGCACCTCGAGGTTGGTGCGCATGGCCGTCAACGGCGTGCGCAGTTCATGGGAGGCGACAGCGGCGAAGTCGCGGGCCGATTCGAGGGCGGCCCTGGTGCGAAGTTGTTCGTCGCCGATGCGCGCGAGCATTCCCTCGACGGCCTCGGCGATCTCGACGGCCTCCTGGACCCCGCGCACTTGAACCTCGTCCGGTTTGGACTGGGCGTTGATGGCGCGGGCCTGCTGGGCCAGCAGCCGGAACGGGTTGATCATGATCAGCCACATCACCCAGCCGACCAGGACGGTGCCAACGATTACGCCGCCGCAGATCAACAGCACCCGCCGGTGCAGTTCGTCGATGCGACGCTGCGTTTCGGCCAGCGGCGCGGCGACGGCGATCGACGCCACCCCCGCGGAGAAGGTTCGGACGCGATACTCGACGCCGTTGATCGTGGTGTTGGCGTAGCCGTTGTCGAACTGCGGCAACACGATGTCGCTTGGCACCGAGGCGATAGCGTTTCTGACCCGTGCGGTGCGTACCAGGCCACCGCCGTTCAGGGCGGGCTGGTCGACGGCCGAATCCTGGGCGTTGCGCAGCAGGATGCTGATGTCACCCAGACTGCTCACCGAGTCGAGCCGCCGGTCAAGCTGGCTGTACTGGTCGTTGGTAACCCCGAACCACACCCAGGCGCCGAGAGTGATGACCAGGACAACCACGGACAGCGCCGCGACGATGACGATTATGCGCAGCGAGAGTACGCGCGTCAGCAGCATGTTCAGCCGCTGGCCGCGGAGCACTAGGACGCTCGCAGCGCGGGACAGTACATGCCTGTCATCTTGCCCGACGCCGGAGCGCGACAGCTTGCTGATTACGCCATCGTCGGCGAAACCCGCGCCGTAAGGTCGGTGACGTAGCTGTCCAGCTCAACGGGAGTCTCGCTGAACAAGGGGGTAAACCCATGGCCATCGTCGAAGCAGATGCACAGCCCCAGACACCATTCGACAAGGACGTCGCCGCGACGCAGCGATACATCGACAGTCCGCGCTTCGAGGGGATCATCCGCCTCTATTCGGCCCGGCAGGTCGCCGAGCAGCGCGGGACGATCCCCGCCGACTACACCGTGGCGCGCGAGGCCGCGGAGGCCTTCTATCCGCGCCTGCGTGAGCTGTTCGCCCAGAAGAAGAGCATCACCACCTTCGGCCCCTACTCCCCGGGGCAGGCCGTGGTGATGAAGCGCATGGGCATCGAAGGCATCTATCTCGGCGGCTGGGCGACCTCGGCGAAGGGGTCCATCAGTGAGGATCCGGGACCCGACCTGGCGAGCTACCCGCTGAGTCAGGTGCCCGACGAGGCCGCGGGGCTGGTGCGCGCGCTGCTTACCGCCGACCGTAATCAGCAATACCTTCGCCTGCGCATGACCGATGAGCAACGCGCCGCGAGCCCTGCCTACGACTATCGCCCATTCATCATCGCCGACGCCGACACCGGCCATGGCGGTGATCCCCACGTGCGCAACTTGATCCGCCGTTTCGTCGAGTCTGGTGTGCCCGGGTACCACATCGAGGACCAGCGCCCCGGCACGAAGAAATGCGGGCATCAGGGCGGCAAGGTTCTCGTGCCGTCAGACGAACAGATCAAGCGCCTCAACACCGCACGCTTCCAGCTCGACATCATGCGGGTGCCCGGCATCATCGTCGCGCGCACGGACGCCGAGGCCGCCAACCTGCTCGAGGGCCGCGCCGACGAGCGCGACCAGCCGTTCCTCCTCGGCGCCACCAACCTGAAGATTCCGTCGTACAAGGCGTGCTTCCTGGCAATGATGCGACAGTTCTACGACTCGGGGGTAACGGACCTCAGGGGTCATCTTCTCTACGCGCTTCCCGACGGCGAGTACGCCGCTGCAGACGCATGGCTGCAGCGGCACGGCATCCAGAACGCGATCGCCGAGGCCGCCAAGGCATGGGACGACGGCGCCGAGGACTCAGTTGACGACCTGTTCGACAAGGTCGAGTCGCAATTCGTCGACGCCTGGCAGGTCGATGCCGGCCTGCAGACCTATGGCGAGGCCGTCGGGGACCTGCTCGACTTCCGCGAGAAGGAGGGCGAGCCGGCCGACATGAGCTCCGCGGATTGGCGGAAGTTCGCCGCGCGGGCATCGCTGTACTCGGCGCGGGAGAAGGCGAAGGAGTTGGGCGCCGACGTCGCATGGGACTGCGAACGCGCGAAGACGCCGGAAGGCTACTACCAGATCCGCGGCGGCATCCCGTACGCGATCGCCAAATCGCTGGCCGCCGCGCCGTTCGCCGACATCCTCTGGATGGAGACGAAGACCGCCGACCTCGCCGACGCGCGGCAGTTCGCCGACGCGATCCACGCCGAGTTCCCTGACCAGATGATGGCGTACAACCTGTCCCCCTCATTCAACTGGGACACCACCGGCATGACAGACGACGAGATGCGGGCGTTCCCTGAGGAACTCGGCAAGATGGGATTCGTCTTCAACTTCATCACCTACGGCGGCCACCAGGTGGACGGCGTCGCCTGCGAGGAGTTCGCCACCTCGCTACGACAGGAGGGCATGCTTGCGCTCGCGCGACTGCAACGCAAGATGCGACTCGTCGAATCTCCCTACCGCACACCGCAAACCCTGGTCGGCGGACCGCGCAGCGACGCCGCGCTGGCCGCGTCGTCAGGGCGCACAGCGACCACCAAGGCAATGGGCGAGGGCTCCACGCAGCATCAGCACCTCGTGCAGACCGAGGTGCCGAAGAAACTGCTGGAGGAATGGCTGGCGCTGTGGGGCGACCACTATCAGATCGGCGAGAAGCTATCGGTGCAGCTTCGACCGCGGCGCGCCGGCTCCGACGTGCTCGACCTCGGGATCTACGGCGACGGTGACGAACCGTTGGCCAACGTCGTCGTCGACCCGATTAAGGACCGGCACGGCCGCAGCATTCTCACGGTGCGTGACCAGAACACGTTCTCCGAGAAGATGCGTAAAAAGCGTCTGATGGACGTGATCCACGTCTGGCTGATTCACCGCTTCAAGGCCGAGATCGTGTACTACGTGACGCCCACCGAGGACAACATCTATCAGACCGAGAAGATGAAGTCCCACGGTCTCTTCAGCGATGTTTATCAGGAGGTCGGCGAGATCATCGTCGCCGATGTGAACCAGCCCCGCATCGACGAGCTGCTGGCGCCCGACCGCAAGGCGCTGAAGCGGCTGATCGCCAAGGAGGACTAACAGCTCGCCTCAATAGGGAGACGCCTGCCACGCGAGCCCGAGGACCAGATACGCCAAAGTCAGCAGTGAGTTCAGTGCCAGGAGAGTCAGGCCCGCGAAGATCAGCCAGCGCATGGCTTGACGTTGCATGTGCTTGAGCTTCGCCTGACGCTCCTCGCGCTGTATCTCGGTCGCGGTGATCGCAAAACTGACGTTCGTCAGTTCGTCCTCTGCCACGCTCGCCCCTGCCGCGATCTGGCGAAGACGCATCGCGGGGATGGCGACACCGACGCCATCGAAGCGCCGACTCAATCGTCGCGCCTGCCGCCGGGTCAGCGCCCGGTCGTGCAACAGAATGGGATGTGACGCGCTTGTCACGAATGATGACTTTAGTTCGACGCGCACCCCCCGACTGCGTGTTGGCTAGATTTACACGATGCCAAGCGACGGCGGGCACGCCCCGTTCCTGCTGCTGTCGATCCGCGCCGAGGACGCGGCGGCCGACGACGAGTATGCGGCGATGATGCGGTTCGCGGGGCTGGAGGCGAACGGGCTGCACCGTATCCGGCTGACACACAGGGCTCTGGGAGAGATCGACCTCGCCGACTGGTCCGGCATCATCCTGGGCGGCGGACCATACAACGTGAGCGACGCTGAGGATTCCAAGTCGGAGACGCAGCGACGCGCAGAATCGGAGCTGTTGGCACTGATTCGGCGAATCGTCGAGGCCGACTTTCCGTTTCTCGGATGCTGCTACGGCGTCGGCACCCTTGGAACCGTCATCGGCGCTACCGTCGACCGCACCTATCCCGAGCCGGTCGGCGCCATGACTGTCACGCTCACCGAACAGGGCCGCCGCGATCCGTTGTTCGCCGATCTGCCCGAAGTCTTCGATGCGTACGGCGGGCACAAGGAAGGTGCCAGCGCGCTGCCCCCGGGTATCGAGCCCCTCGCATACTCGGCCGAATGCCCCGTCCAGGCTTTTCGCGTCGGTGACAACGTATATGCGACGCAGTTCCACCCCGAACTCGACGAAGACGGGATGTGCACGCGCATCGATGTCTACAAGGGCTATGGCTACTTCGCTCCCGAGACGGCTGAGTCCCTGAAAGCAGCTGCCGGGCAACGCAGCATCGACCATCCCCCAACGATCCTGCGAAGGTTCTCCGAACGGTATGCCCGACCAGTGTGACGACCCGAGGCGCTCGGGAGCCCAATCCGCGAAACACCGGATTCGCTCACCACGGTGACGAATCTCCTAAGGTTTGCTGGTGTACGCGGCTGGCATCTCGCGGCACGTTCGCCGTTACGCCCGTGGGGTCCGGAATTCATCGCAAATGCACCCGGGTCTATAAATTGCGTTTAGCGTCAATTAGCAATGTTGCAGACGCTGGCGAATATGACAACTCCCGCTGTCGTGTCTTTTACACGTACCGCGCAAATTTCTTGGCAATATCCAATCGAACGGATTCGCATCGCTAGCTCGGCCGAAGGGCTGAACAGCCCTTATTGCAGCAAGGATTCTACGGTCAGAGACACATCAGTGACGTATCTGTTGCGGGCTCGGCGCGCCCGTGTTATCGATCGAGAACCTGTGCCCACTTATTGGCTCGAAGGCGCCCAGCCAGTTATGGCGCCTTTCCAGCAAACGCCACTGTATTAGCCCTTCATCTTTGATGACTGAGACGGAACTCTTTCGTTGCACAAATGCGTTTGATTCCTGCTATTTTCACGCGCATGCCAATTGTGGGGCCACCACTGGCCGGCGGTCACTGCATCGCATCGCTGGGCGGGGCGGTCGCGCCGCAACCGGCGAGGCACTCTCACGCCTTGCGGGCCATGACCGTCGTGGCACTCAACGCCATTCTGCAGGTCCTCAGCGGTGACGCTGACGTCCTCGGGCCTGTCGTCACGAGCTGACGAACACGAAAGGAAAAGTGGATGTTCTTAGGCACGGTTGACGACTGGACAGCAGAAGGCACCGTCGTGTCCTGGTATCCCACTCAGGCCAGCTATGCGAGCGCCGCCGAAGCGGCACCTCATCCCGCGCCTGTCAGCTACCAGCAGTCCCAACACCTCCATCACTACCACAAGCAGACCAGCCTGGGCCGCGATATCCCGCGCCTGTGCGTTGGTGTCTGGGAGATCATGGGCGTCTGCGACATCGAGGCCATGACCCAAGCCGTCAACGCCCATGTGCGCCGCCACGATACGTACCACGACCGCTTCGCCTTCGGCGAGAACGACGAGATCCATCGATACGTCATCGCCGAACCGGAGACCCTCACGCTGGCGCCGAAGGACCACGGCATAATGACTCCGCCGCAGATCCGTAAGTTGCTGCTCGATACGCCGGATCCGCTGCAGTGGGACTGCTTCACCTTCGGGATCATCCAGGGAGACGACCGCTTCACGGTCTACATCGCGATCGACCACCTGCGGGCCGACGGAATGTCGGCGGCCGTGATCTTCCTCGACATCCAGACGACGTACTTCACCACGCTGCAGAGCGGCCCGGCCGCAGTCACGCCAGGGGCGAGCTATCGGGACTACTGCAGCAGCCAGCGTGCGTACACCGCGAGCCTGGACGAAGAGTCGCCTCAAATCCAGTCGTGGCGAGCCTTTCTCGCCGCGAACGGAGGCGGTCTGCCTGAGTTTCCGCTGGAATTGGGTGAGGCGACGGCCGATACGCAGGGCGCTATCGACGTGTTCGATCTGATCGACGACGAACAGGGGCGGCGCTTCGAATCGGCCTGCCGCGCGGCAGGAGCACGTTTCAGCGGAGGCGTGTTCGCCTGCGCTGCGTTGGCCGAGCATCGGTTGACCGGCGCCGAAACGTACTTCGGGCTGACACCGTTCAGCAACCGGCGGGACCCCGCATATGCCACCGCTGTCGGATGGTTGGCAAGCTTCGTGCCGTTGGCGATTCCGACTGCTGATGCGTCATTCGATGAGGTGGTGACTTCCGCGCAGACATCGTTCGACGAGAACACCGCACTCGGCTCAGTCCCCTACTACCACCTGCTCGAGATGCCCGATCCCTCGTCAGGGGCTGTCTCGATTCCGGACCGGCCGGTTCCGATGCTGTCCTACATCGACATCCGCAAGCTGCCGTTCAGCGACTACTGGGACGGTCTGCGCATCGGCATCTGGGGCGACAACCGGCTGTCAGAGGCAGTGTGCATGTGGGTCAATCGCATGCGCGACAGAACGCAATTGGTCGTCGCCTACCCCGGCACCTCGGTCGCTCGCGAGTCAGTGATGCGCTACGTCGAGGCCATGCGAGCCGAGTTCGCCCGGGTGGCCGACGGCGTCGAGCGGTACACGAATGTCTGACGTTGCGATCGAATGCCGCGGTCTCGCGAAGGCGTTCGGTAAGTCTCCGTCCGCCCTGCAGGGCGTGAGCTTCACCGTTTCGCGGGCCTCGGTATGCGCGCTGCTCGGCCACAACGGCGCAGGGAAGACCACAACGATCAACATCCTGTCCACCCTGGTGCGCCCCACCGCCGGGTCGGCGACGGTCGCGGGATTCGACGTCGAACGGCAGTCGGCCGAGGTCCGCGCGAGCATCGGTGTGACGGGGCAGGACGCGGCGCTCGACGAATTCCTCACCGGCCGTGAGAATCTGATACTTTTCGCTCAGCTGCGCGGGTTGCGGCACCGGCATGCGCGGCGACGGGCTGATGAACTGATCGATCGGTTCGACATGGGTCATGCCGCCGACCGGCGGGTGTCCACGTATTCAGGCGGAATGCGCAGGCGTATCGACATCGCGGTCGCGCTGGTCGTCCCTCCGCGGGTGCTTTTCCTCGACGAGCCGACGACCGGCCTTGATCCGCGCAGCCGTCGCGATGTCTGGGATCTGGTGTCCGCGCTTCGTCATCAGGACGTCACCGTGCTGTTGACAACGCAGTATCTCGAAGAGGCAGACGTGTTGAGCGATTCGATAGTCGTGCTGAATTCCGGGCGGGTGGTGGCTAGTGGGACCGCCGAAGACCTGAAGTGCCGCGTCGGCGTCAGCTACTGTCAGGTCAGGCCCGCTGACCCGATGAATTTGATCGAAATCGCGACGGCATTGGCGGATTTCGCAGGTTTCGGGACCGGCTGCGACACACTGATCGATCACCAGGCGGCCGCCGTGTCGGTGCCTGCGCCCGATGGCGTCGTGACCCTCGGCGAGGTCTTCCGCAGGCTTGACGGCCTCGGCATCGAACTTGCGGATATCTCCCTGCGTAAGCCGTCGCTGGACGAGGCGTTCCTGCGGTTGACGTCATGGCCGGTCACGGTATGAGTGCCCTGGCGGCACTCACCCTGCGCACCTTCTCGGGCACGCTGCGCGATGCAGACCTGCTCTTCGCCGTGCTCGCCCCTGTCGGTTGCTTCGTCGGGTTCACGTTGGCGTTGGGCAACCTCATCGACACCGGCCAGATGACCTACCCGCAGTACGTCCTGCCGGTCGTCGTCGTGCAGGCGATGCTGTTCGGTGCCATGACGACTGCCGACCGCGCCGCGCGCGATCGGTTGTCGGGATTCGGAGTTCGGCTTCGCACACTTCCCATTCCGGCGGTGGTACCACTGGCGGCGCGGATGCTGTACTGCTTGATCCGCGCGGTGATTGCACTGATCGCCGGCGTCTCCGTCGCATCGGTGTTCGGCTTCCGGATGGCAGGTGGCCTCGTCTACGCCGTGCTGTTCGTCGTCATCGTGTTGGCGTTTGCGATGGCGGTGTGTCTTGGCGCTGATGCGCTCGGCTCCCGGATGGGCTCCGTCGAGTCGTCCAGCCAGCTGCTGCTGCTCCCCCAGCTGGTGCTGGTCCTCCTATCCACCGGGATGGCGCCCGCCGAACTGTTTCCAGGTTGGCTCGGCCCGTTCGTCCGCTACCAGCCGGTGTCGCAGGTGACCGAGACATTGCGTGCGCTCGCCAGCGGTCACGTCGCTCTTGCAGGCCTGGCCGCAACGGTGGCGTGGTGCACCGCGTTGCTTGCGCTGTTCGGCGGCCTCGCGTTGCGTATGCAAAGGCGTACACGATGATCCGGCAGAGCACGTTGGAGGCGGGACGGTTGCTGCGCCGCTGGCGACGCGACCCAATCGTCACCGTCCAGGCGTTGCTTTTTCCGACCTTCCTGCTCGTCATCTACAAGCTGCTCATCGGCAAGGCGGTGCTGGCCGTCACAGGAAGCGACAGCCTCTACGGGCTGGTCCCGATGTGCGCAGTCGTCGGCGCAATCTTCGGAACGCTCGGCTCAGGCCTTGCGCTGCCCGCAGAACGTGAATCGGGTCTGCTGACCCGGTTGTGGGTGCTGCCGATCCATCGGGCAAGCGCCCTGACCGGCCGCCTGCTCGCCGAAGCCTCCCGAACGGCCGGCTCCGCCGTGGTGCTCACCGTATTCGGTGTCGCGTTGGGTTTGCGATTCGCCGCGGGGTGGGCCGCGGCGGTCGCGTTTGTTCTTGTGCCCGTGATGATCTCGGTGGGCGTTGCGACCGCGGTCATCGCGATCGCCGTCCGCGCGGACGGACGGGCCATGGTGACCTGGCTGGGCGCGGGATGCGTCGTACTCCTGTTCTTCAACACCGGGGTCGCACCTGCCGCCGTCTTTCCGTCCTGGCTGCAACCGGCGGTGCGACTTCAGCCCATGTCGCCGACGATCGAGGCGATGCGCGGGCTTGCAGAGGGTGGACCCGTTCTGGGGCCGCTGCTGCAGGCGGCCGCGTGGGCAGTCGGACTGGTCGCGGTGTT